>JAZRZG010000031.1:0-1016 GCA_045601305.1 Synergistaceae bacterium | reverse complement strand
AAGCCAAAAAGAACAGCCGAAAACATTTGAACAAAACAAACAAATCGCAGCACGCGGGGGAAAAATCGCCGGAGACGCCAGAAAAAAACTTGAAACCGAAACAGGCATCCCTGTCATAACCGCAAAAAACGCCGCAGAAATACAAAACACGCCAAAAACACCATCACCGCGCCTTGCTGCAAAAACAGAAGAACAAAAAACCCCAAATAAAAACCGAAGACCCGTGCAGTGAAAACCGGAAGGTACCTGAAAAAGACTCGGTCGTACAACTCATCAGCATCGCCTCGAAGCGGCTGCAATGCTTCGCATGCAGCACTGCGTAACTAAAGTCACAGCAGTTAAAGCACGGCTCTGCCGTGCGGCTCGTGCTAAAAGCTGCGAATGCGCGTCAGATTTGAAAATCAATAGTACACATTCTAATTCAAAAAGAGAGGCTGAATAGTTACAATAAAATATGATTAGCTGTAATTATTTTTCATACCCCTCATCGAACTCATCTGCCACCCCGTTTTTGTAGTACCAGAGATTATACTCTTCATACGCATGCAGCTCTTCAGCAATCCGCACCGCAAGAGTGTGCCAGCACTCGTTCCCGAATCTGGCTGCAGGGCAGCTGCATTCCCCTTCATCAATAAAATACTCGTTATTGTATCCTACAACCACATAGAAATCCAGATACTTTTTCACCCGTTTATCTCTTACAGCATCGACTGCCTCTGCCCCTCGTTTCCCGTAGGTACTTACAAATGCGGAACGCACTGTCTCATTTAAACAGCCTTCTTTTTTCAGTATCTGAAACGGATTAATCATTGCCTGTGTTATTCGATAATAGATGTAAGAGGAACATCTGCAATAAACGTCCATCCCTCACGCTTCGCAAGAGCCTGCATTCCCGGCGCTTCAAGTGCATAATGCGTTGCCTCAATTAAAGGAATCGGCGATTCAAGAGCCATATTGTATTTCAGCTCAGACGCCATAAATGCCTCCGCACCTAAAGAAACCGCCTCGTAGATAAG
>JAZRZG010000030.1:0-51803 GCA_045601305.1 Synergistaceae bacterium | reverse complement strand
CTTACGCGTTACTCACCCGTCCGCCACTAATCTAAAAAGCAAGCTCTTTAGACCCGTTCGACTTGCATGTGTTAGGCACGCCGCCAGCGTTCGTCCTGAGCCAGGATCAAACTCTCCGTTTGATTCCGGATCGTAACTCATAGTCTTTTACTGGCTACCGCTTCTTAAGCTGGTTTTCTTCTCTTTTTGCCCTTATTCTTCTTTCATGGTGCCTGCTGCTCGTTCAGCCCTCCTCTTTGGGGCGCCGGACGCGCAACGGGAGATATATTACTCTCCTTTGAATGGTTTGTCAACCACTTTTTGAAAAAATTTGTTGAGAAAATTTTTACTGAATTATTGTTTATTATTTATTAAGATATTAACTTATGTTTATATGTTCAATCTTAATTTGTTATCATCTGACAGTAAGAACAAAACGCCGGCGGGGCATACCCCAACCGGCTGTTTAACGAACACTTCCCTACCACATTATATAGAACACAATTTTCCTTAACCTCGCGTTTACGGGCAGTCACACTGCCTATATTACTATCGCGGCAGCATATAAATTCACTTCCATTGTTATTCAGCGCTATTCAAGAGCGTCGGCTTCAATAAGCAGCTTGGCAACATTTGAATTTTTAGCCGCGACCGCGATTGAAAGCGCGGTATCGCCGTCATTGTCTTCAGCGTCATAATCAGCGCCCGCGTCAAGCAGCAGTTTCACCATTTCAGCGTTGCCCTTATACGCTGCAGTACAAATCGCAGGATTACTGTCTTCATCTGAAGCGTCAGCGTCTGCGCCTCCGTCAAGCAAGAGCTTTACGATCTCTGTATTTCCTTCGGCAACTGCCAAAGACAACGCGGAATTTCCGTCGTCATCGCACGCGTCAGCGTCCGCGCCACCGTCAAGCAGAACCTTCACAACAGCGGCATTCCCATTCTCCACAGCGGCAGCCAGAAGCGTATCATCATCGCCGTTCACAATATCACTGTCTGCCCCTGCCGCAAGCAAAAGCCCCATAATTTCCGTGTCCTCATTGTCAAAGGCTATACGCAGCGCGCTTCTGTCGTCTCCGTCTTCAGCATTCACATCAGCACCCGCGTCAAGCAGCATTTTTACAGACTCCGCGTCCTCTGCTTCCGCAGCTTTGCAGAGCGCGGGATTGCCGTCATCGTCAACCGCGTTGGGGTCAGCGCCTGCGTCAAGCAGAATTTTTACAAGCTCAGCCGGCGACTCCTCCACTGCAGCCAGCAGCAGTTCATCTCCCTTGTCCTCAAGCAGCGAAATCAAACTCTTTACGACTTCATTAGTATCCATACATGTTTCCTCCTTTATATAACGGCTTTCGCCGTATTATTTTCTCCGGTTGTCAGTCCGTTGCGAACAACACTCCTTCGCCTGAGACCTCAACCTCACAACTCGATTATACGAAGATACATAGACAGACGTGTGTCACTCTGAAAATAAATTTGAACTTTTTCAAAATTAGGTAGCTATTTTGAGGAGAAAAATCATGCTTCTTCACACTTTGACGTGGAATGTTTTTTAGGACGGCTGATATTGAGTGTCCGGATAGTATTTTTCATCTCACAATTTCTGTGCAATCTAACAAAACTCGCATAGCAGGCTTTTACACCTTTAAAGCACGGTTTTCAATGTTTATACCTTACTTAATTCAAAATCTCACAACAAAATGGGATGAACCACGTGAAACTTTTATCTCACATTTTTCTGTATAGAACCCAATTTTTTCAAAAAATACAGCTCGTGTAAACTCAGACCGTGTGTCAAAGCACAATATTCAACCGTTGCAAAGAATATTTGCTATAATGTCCGAAACGGAGGGAGGGTGCGGAATGAAACCGCTTGAAAACGGCGCGGCAGATGACGAAAAAATTAAATACTTGAGCAGACGCGACAAGAGGCTCGGAGAATTTATCGCGCGGCACGGCAAAATAACCGTGTACGCTTATGAAACGCTGTTTCACGCGCTTGTTTCCTCCGTAATAGTACAGCAGATAGCAACGCCTGCCGCTGAAGCTATTGAAAAACGCGTTGTCAGCACGCTTGGCAGGATAACGCCGGAGAATTTCAAAAACGTCACGGCTGAACAGCTGAAAAGCTGCGGGCTTTCAGCGCGCAAGGCTGAATATATAATCGGAATAACAAAACTTGCCTGCGGCGGTCAGCTTGAATTTGATGAACTTGACAGGCTCAGCGATGAAGAAATCGCGGAACGGCTGCTAAAAATTCGCGGCGTCGGACGCTGGACGGTCGAGATGCTTCTGATGTTCTGCTTCTGCCGTCAGGACGTTACAAGCTACGGCGACCTTGCAATCCGCCGAGGCGTTATGAATCTTTACGGTCTGAAAGAACTTACAAAAGAAAAATTTGACAGGCTTGCAAAGCGCTGGTCGCCGTACGGCACAACCGCTTCGCTGTATCTTTGGGAAGCGGCGGTTGACAATGAGCTTGAAGCCAAACGGACAGGCAAACTCAAAAAAGCTTCCGGCCGCAAGGGAACTGCTCTTGGGAGAGATTGATTGTGTACAATGATTAGTTATCTTGAATATAACTTTCAGCTTGCGGGAAAACTGATAATTACTGAAGAGGACGGCGCCATTACTGCTGTGTCAAAACACGCCGCTCTCTTCGGCAAACAGCGCGAAACAGCGTTGCTACTTGCGGCGAAAAGGCAGCTTGAGGAATATTTCGGCGGCAAAAGATTAAATTTCACTCTGCCGCTGAAACTGCGCGGCACGAAATTTCAGCTGAAAATATGGAGTGCTTTGCAAAAAATTCCGTACGGGACAACTGTTGCGTACAATCAGCTTGCGGCTCTCGCCGGCAGTCCGAGGGCATGCCGCGCCGCGGGAAGCGCCTGCAACAGAAATCCGATATGTATAATTGTTCCCTGCCACAGGGTAATCGGCGCAGACGGTAAATTAACCGGCTACGCTTACGGAACGGAAATGAAACAAAAGCTGCTCGAACTGGAAAACAAATACTGCCGTTAGAGTACACGCATTATTGCAGCAGAGAAGTTTGCACAGGCTGAATATCAAAATATCAAAATACCAAAAACAGGGACTGATAAACAGCCCCTGTTTTTATCCGGTTTGTTATTTTTATTCAGCGTCGAGGTCTATTTTCAGCGCGCCTTCTTTGAGAAGCGACTCTACCGCGTCTTCTGCGGGCGGCAGTTCTGCTTCAGGCTCGTTGTTTTCTGAAATGTCCATAAGTCCAAGCCCTTCGGCGACCTTGCGGAGAACTTCTTTTTTGATTTCTTCCATAAAGTCCGGATGTTCCGCAAGATAGTCGGCTGCGGCTTCCTTGCCCTGCGCGAAGGTTTCGCCTTTGTAGGCAAGCCATGAACCTTTGCGTTTGAGGACTTCGGCATCTACTGCCATGTCTATTACGGAAATTGCCTGAGGCACGCCTTTGCCGTAAATAAGCGACGTATGTGCTGAACGGAACGGCGGCGCAAGTTTGTTTTTGACAACCTTAATCCAAAGTTCATGCCCGATGGCAACGTCTTTTGACGTAATCTGTTTGCCGCGTTTAACTTCAATTCGCACTGAACTGTAGAATTTGAGCGCGCGGCCGCCTGTTGTGGTTTCTGTCGGTCCCTGACTGTAACCGCTGTTGATCGTAGCGCGCAGCTGGTTGATAAAGATGACTGTCGTATTGCTTTTTGCTATCGCTGCCGTAAGTCTTCTGAGCGCGTAGGACATAAGCCTTGCCTGAAGTCCGACCTGATTCGAGCCTTCGCCCATTTTTCCGTCTATTTCAGCCTGAGGGGTAAGCGCGGCGACAGAGTCAACAACTACGAGTGAAAATGCTCCGCTTCGCACGAGCGTGTCTATAATGTAAAATGCCTGTTCTCCGCTGTCCGGCTGAGACATATAAAGGTTCTCCGTGTCAACGCCGAGCTGTTTTGCAAGGTGCGGGTCAAGCGCGTGTTCCGCGTCTATGAATGCCGCTGTGCCTCCCGCCTTTTGGGCTTCGGCAAGTATGTGAAGGGCTATTGTTGTTTTACCGCCGCCTTCAGGACCGAAAACTTCAATAATTCTGCCGCGTGGAACTCCGCCTACTCCCAATGCAACGTCAAGAGGCAGTATGCCTGTCGATATTACTTCAACCGTGCGCTGCACTTCATCGCCGAGCCGCATAATCGCGCCATCGCCGAATTTGTCTCTGATGTCTGACAGCGCCTGCTCAAGAATGTCTTCTTTTGTTAAAGCTTTCTTTGCCATATTCGGACACCTCCGGAATATAATTTAGTATAGTATTCAACTGCCCGACCGACCGCCGTAAGCAGCAAACGTATGAAACTGTTCTTATATTATACCTTATTTTCAGAGTTTGAACCGTTTTATCGGAGTATATTCCGCTCCTGTCGGAAGCAGTCTGCTTCGCATAAGCACTATTTCATCCGCACTCCACGGCTCAAGTTTCAGTTTGCTTTGTCTGAGCGCGTTTACCGCGCTGTCCGACATATAACCGAACCCGTTTCTTCTGCCGAGTGTAACGTGAGGCGTAAACGCTTTCCTTTCGCGCTCCATTCCGCAGCTTTCGGCAATCCGCGACACGTTTTTCGCCAGCTCGGTCAATTTATCGGTGTCACCGCCTATGCCTGTCCAGACTATTCGCGCGTTTTCAAGTTTCGGGAAACCGCCTGTGCCTGAAAGAGACAGCTGCAAAGCGCCGCACGGCTTCATTTCGGAAAGTCTTTTTACAAGCGTATCGACAATTTCCCGCGGACGTTCGCCGCAGAATTTCAGCGTTATGTGCAGTGTTTCGGCGCGCAGCCAGCGGATTTCGTCAGTGAGTTTGCGCTGAACTTTCATCCATTCGGCAAGTTTTGCCCTGTGCGTGTCAGGTATTTCTATGCAGACAAAGCTCCGGACAAGTTCTCCCGCAAACATAGGAACGCAGCAGCCCATTATTTCATCAGCCTCAAAAAAAGCGCCAGCGCTTCTTTAACGGTCGCTTCGCGCACAGCCTTTCTGTCGCCGTCAAAATGACATACATAAGAATACGCGCCTCCAGCCGATGAACAGCCGAACCACACAGTCCCGACAGGCTTTTCTCTGCTTCCGCCGCAAGGCCCTGCAATGCCTGTTACCGCAACGGCAAAATCAGTTTTGTACAGCAGTCTTGCGCCGCGCGCCATTTCTGTCGCGCACTGCGGCGAAACAGCTCCGTATTTTTCAAGCACAAAAGGCAGTACGCCAAGTATGTTTTCCTTAGCGCTGTTGTGGTAGGTGACGGCAGAACCGAAAAACACTTCTGACGCGCCTGAAATTTCAGTTATTGACGCTCCGATCAGTCCGCCTGTGCATGACTCTGCGGCAGAAATCGAGACACCAAGTTCAGCCGCGCGTTTAACAACCTTGTCCGCAAGTTCAAAAATTTTGTCTGTCACCTTATGACCCCTCTGACTGTCTGTATTCCGCCGCCGCAGAACAGCCAATAAGCGGCGCGAAGCAGAAGATTTACGATAATGCCTCCGACAATATCGTCAAGCATTATTCCAAGACCGCCGCGTACCTTATCGGCGCGGCTGACAGGGAAAGGTTTAACAATGTCTATAATTCTGAACGCAAAAAGCGCGACAACGGCAAAATTCATACCGAAACCATAGGCAGAAATCCAGTAACCGACAACCTCGTCTATGACGCATTCGCCAGGGTCTTCGCGGCCGCAGGCTTTTTCATATTTGTCTGCCGCAATGCAGCCGACAACGGCAGTCAGTGCTGTTACCCACACCGGTATTCCCTTAAACGCAAGCCACGCGACACACGCTGCCATAGAACCTATTGTACCGGGCATACGCGAAAAACAGCTCAGCCCGCAAAGTGTGGCAACCATGCCGTACCAGCTTTTAACAGCCTTTGTGAATTCCATTTAACGCACCTCTTCCCCCGTCAAATCGTGCGGCAGCGCTTCTTTTATCTTTACGTTTATAACGTCGCCGGCACGCAAAGCGCCGCGGGCATTGATTATCTCAATTATTCCGTCAACCTCCGGCGCTTCGCGGTAGCTGCGCCCTTCGGCATAATCACCGTCAGTTTTCTCAACAAGCACCCGAAGCGTTTTCCCCTCAAACCGCTGCTGGCGTTCAAACGAAATCTGCTCCTGAAGTTCCATAAGCTCCGCAAGTCTGCTTTCCTTAGTGGATTTTCTTGTCTGATGAGGCATAGCCGCCGCTTTTGTGCCCTCCTCCGCAAAAAAGGCAAACGCTCCGGCGCGGTCAAACCGCACCTCTGACATAAAATCAAGCAGATTGCGGAACGCGCGGCGCGTTTCGCCGGGGAAACCGACCATACAGGTCGTGCGCAGCGCAAAATCAGCGTCAAGCGAACGGGCACAGCGGAAAATATCAAGCAGCCGATTTTTGCTTATGCCGCGGTTCATGGCGGCAAGCACTCCTTCGTCAGCGTGCTGAATCGGAATATCAAGATAATTCAGAATTTTGCCTCCGGAAACAATACGTTCAAGCAGCCGCGGCGTTACCCTGTCAGGGTGCAGATACAAAAGACGCAGTTTAACATTGTCCGGCAGTTCTCTTTCAAGCGCGTCAAGCAGCTGCGCAAGCTGCGATTTTCCTGCAAAATCCATACCATACGCCGTTAAATCCTGTCCGACAACGCACAGCTCTTTCGCTCCTTCTTCCGCAAGCCGCCGCGCCTCGCTGACAACGGTTTTCACAGGCAGACTGCGCAAACTCCCGCGAATTGACGGTATGGCGCAGTACGTGCAGCGGTTATCGCACCCTTCGCTGATTTTAAGGTAACGCGTGAAAAACGGTGAATCAGGCAGATTTGCGCGGACACGTCCGCGCTGCGTTTTGCTGCCCAAAGCCTCAAGCACCCTGTCCCACGCTTCGCTTTCCGCCCAGAAATCAACTGTGTCAAACCCTTTCGCAAGCTCGGTGCCGTAGCGGTTGAAAAGACAGCCGACAACGCCGATTTTTTTGAGTTTTCCCTGCGCTTTCAGCTCCTCAAGGTCAAGTATGACAGAAATATTTTCCTCAACTGCAGGCTGAATGAAACCGCACGTGTTGACAATGGCAGCCTCAGCATCTTCCGCTTCACCGACAAGCACGTGACCGGCGCGGCGAAGTTCGCCCGCAAGACACTCACTGTCAACCCTGTTTTTTGCACAGCCCAAACTCAAAATAAAAATTCTCACAGTCAAATCTCCCTTAAATCAGGACAACTTCCTGCAACACAACTGTCAGCCGCAGGTTGTTTTCTGTTTTTCGTTAATTATTGTAGCAGAAATTGCGATATTTACGATATACTATTGATAACACAACCACGGAGGGATATTATGCTTACCTACGCAGCGTCGCTTTTTCACTCATTCATTGCCTGGCTTGTGGCAACAATAGGCAAACTCGGCTACATCGGAATAACAGGGCTCATGTTCCTTGAATCCTCCTGTTTTCCCTTCCCGAGCGAAGTTGTTATGCCGCCCGCGGGATACCTCGCAAGCAAAGGCGAAATGAATCTGCTTGCGGCAATATTTTTCGGAATACTCGGCAGCATACTCGGCGCGCTTTTCAACTACTGGCTTGCGGTACGCTGGGGACGGCCTTTCCTTGAAAAGTACGGCAAATATCTTTTCATCAGCAAAGAATCGCTTGACAAAGCTGAAGCTTTTTTTGCAAAACACGGACACATCAGCACCTTCACGGGACGGCTTCTGCCTGTCATTCGCCAGTACATTTCGCTTCCCGCGGGACTTGCGCGAATGAATATGAAACAGTTCTGCGCCTACACTGCGCTCGGCAGCGGAATATGGGTCGTAATCCTTGCGCTGCTCGGCTATTTCCTCGGCAACAATGAGGCGCTCATCCATACAGAGCTGAAAAAAATAACAGCAGGGCTTATCGCCGGCTGCGTTCTGCTCGTTGTAATTTACGTCATTTACTGCAAGAGAAAAAAGGCTGAATAGTTTCAGCCGGAACACTCTGCATAAAACAAACAAAAATCCGCTCAACGTTTTTATGAGCGGATTTAATAACTTTGCAGACTTTTTTAATATTCAAACTCCATAATTTCTTTGACGATATTTTTGCCGCCGAAGCCGCCGGATTTTGAGACGAGGAGAAATTCCCGCGTGTCTGTCTGCGCTTTGCAGAGCACTGTGCCTGAGGAGATTTCGCACAGCGGCGTTATGCTTTTGCAGCCGAGTTTTCTGACTGTCTGTATTAGCGTGTCTCCACCGAATATCGCAAGCAGATCGGGACGGAGGGTATTAAAAAGCCGTTCCGTTTTTGCCGAGATGATTTCAGCTGTTTCCTGCCGCAGCGCTTCGGTTTCCTCAGCGCTGTACGACGAAAAATCCGGCTCATTTGCGCTGTCTGCAGAGGAAATTAACACACAGTTTTTCTGAGCATAATATTCCGCGATTGTTTTGTCGCTGTCGGAAAGAGCGAATATCTTATGTTCTTTTGCCGCTTCTGCTGTCTGTTCAAGCGTTATGGCGTTCACGCTGCCCGAAACAAGCAGAATTTTTGTTTTTTCTGAGCGTTTTTCTTCCGTTTTTTGTTCTGCCGCAAGCCCGAGAAGCCCCGGCAGGTATTCCGCAAATCCGGCACAGCCTGCAAGCGCGGCTGTGCAGCTGATTTTGTCCGCGGTTTTGCGCAAATCTTCTTCGCTTTGCGCGTCATGCACGCGTATAAACGGGCAGGGCAAATCCTTGCCAAGCGTCACCGCTGTATCCGACTGCTGCGCGATGATGTCGGGAATATAGGATTTTGTAACAGGATTAAACGGGTCTTCGCCGAATACTGACTTTGCGACTTCCACGCCTGAAATAAATTGTACGCCATTTACTGTTGTGCGTCCGTTTTTTGGAAACGCCGGCACAAATTCAAGCACGCTTGCTTTTACGGCGTTAAGCATAGCCGAAAGTTCCGCTCCGATATTGCCGCGAAGCGCAGAGTCTGTTTTTTTGTAGAAATGCTTTACACCGTCTGCACATGCCTTTTCGGAAATACGATAAACTTTTTCGTATGCTTTTTCCGGCGTATCATGCCGGCTTTCAAGGTCGGCAACGACAACCGTTTCAAGGTATGCCGAAATGTCGCAGCTTTCAATGTCTGAAAATATTACTCTTGTTGAAATTCCTGCCTTGGCGAACTGGACTCCTGTATCTAAGGAGCCGGTAAAGTCATCGGCTAAGACAAGCAGCTTGGGCATTTTATTTTCCGAATTTCACAGCCGCCATGTCGCAGGCTGTGTAAATCGCGTCAACAAGGCTCTGTTCGTTTGCAAAGCCCATGCCTGCGTGACCGAAAGCAGTGCCGTGGTCAACGCTTGTGCGTATAATCGGAAGTCCCACCGTGATGTTTACGCCGGACATTGCGGTAAATTTGTTGGTTTTTGAGTCAAGTTTGAAGCCGCAGAGTTTGAGAGGGATATGACCCTGATCGTGATACATTGCGACAACTATGTCATATTTTCCTGCAACAGCCTTGACAAATACTGTATCAGGCGGGATTGGACCTTCAACGTTTATGCCTTTCGCGCGGCATTTTTCCACTGCCGGAATTATTGAAACGCGTTCTTCGTCACCGAAAAGTCCGTGTTCCGAGCAGTGCGCGTTGAGTCCGGCAACCGCTATGCGCGGATTGTCGTTGCCAAGAAGATGCATGGCTTCTTTGGCAAGCTCTATCGTTGTTTCAACGCGTTCAGGATGTTCGCGGATGATGTCACAGGCGCCGCGCATTGAAACGTGCGTTGTGACGTGGACTACGCGAAGTCCGGGCGCGGTAAGCAGCATACCGTAATCGTCTGTACCGGTGTATTTCGCAAAAATTTCCGTATGCCCCGCGTAAGCATGCCCCGCAAGGTTAATTGCCTCTTTGTTGATTGGTCCTGTTACAACCGCGTGCAGCTCGCCTTTCATCGCAAGCTCTATTCCGGTGGTAACGTAGTTAAAGGAGGCGTCTCCGCAGTTTTTCTGCACCTTGCCGAACTCCCAGCCGCCCTCTTCAATCATTTTAAGGTCTATAAGGTCAATAATGCCGAACTGCCCTTTGGCTTCGGAAGGGCTTTTGATTGTATTTATCGCAAGCACTTCGCTGCTGTGGCGCAGCATTTTTTTCAAAACCGCTCCGTCGCCGATTACCACAGGAATGCAGCGTTCGTAAACAGCCTTGTCTGAAAGCGCCTTTACAGTGATTTCAGCGCCTATTCCCGCAGGGTCTCCCATTGTAATTCCAAGTGTATGACGCATATATACCAACTCCCCGTCTCAAATTGTCTTTTGTTTTTCAATGCCTTACAAAACGGATTTATTGTAAACTACTTTGCCGGATTTTTCAATATGCGGCATTGCAATAAAAATGCCCTGCCGAAGCAGAGCCGTTTGTTTATTTCTTTTTTCCAGCCGCGTGCTCCACAAACTGTCTTGCGGCGCGTCCGGAAAAACCTCCGTGCTGCAGTTCCCAGCGGATTGCGCCATGTTCAAGTTCTTCGTTAATTTCAATGCCGTATTCCGCTGCAAGCGCGCGGACAATGTTCAGATATTCGCGCTGAGCCGGCGAAATGTAGCGGATAAGCAGTCCGAAGCGGTCAACAAGCGACATCTTTTCCTGCATTGTTTCGGACTCGTGCATATCTTCCTGCATATCCTCTTTGTCCTTCCAGCTCTCTTTCATGAGATGGCGGCGGTTTGAAGTTGCGTAGATAAGCACGTTGTCCGGACGTTTTTCAAGTCCGCCCTCGATAAACGATTTGAGATATTTGTATTCAATTTCAAACTGTTCAAAGGAAAGGTCATCCATAAAAAGAATAAAACGGTAATTTCTGTTCTTGATAATGTTGATAATCTCGTCCAAATCTTCAATTTGATGTTTGTAAACTTCAACCACGCGCAGCCCGCGCTCTGCGTACTCATTCATAATCGCTTTTACTGAAGTGGATTTGCCTGTTCCGCTTTCGCCGTAGAGCAGCACGTTGTTGGCAGGACGCCCTTCAACAAAGGCTTCTGTGTTTTCGCAAAGCAGCCGCTTCTGCTCGTCATAGCCGATTATGTCCGAAAGCGCGACTTTCTCCGTGTTTGTTACGGGAACGATCGCGCGCGCGTTTTTGTCCCAGCGGAACGCTTTGCAGAGCGCATACTGCCCTACGCCGTGCGCCTCGTAGAATTTCGCAAGCACGGCGTAAAGCTCCGACACGCTTTTTGCCGCGCCAAGATCTTCCGCAAGCGCTGCGACACGGCGCGAAACTTCGTTTTTACTTTCGCGCAGCGGCGTGAAATCAGCTATATGGGAGTAGCACTCCGTTTCTGTAAATTCATCAAGTTGTCTGAGGTCAAAAGAGACATATTTAACAAAATCTTCAAGTTCTTCAAGCAGAATCTCTTTAAGGCTTCCGCTGAGATGTGCCGTGCGTTCATGGGCAAGCGCAAACTGCGTTTCTGTTTCGGAAAACAATTTCGCAAGCCACAGCAGCCAGGGATTTCCGGCTGTACCGAGCTTTTCGGCATTGTCTGCCATTCGGCACACAGCGTCAAAGTAATTGTCTTTTTCCTCGTCAAAGCAAAGATCTCCGATAAGCGGATCTCCTATTCTGTCGATGAGACATCTCACTGAACTGAAAACATCGTCTCCGTATATTTTTCGCAGTACAAAAGGTCTATTCATCTTCGTCATCGATAATACCAGCCTTGATACGCGCTTTTCTGCGCTCGTTGTGGTCAAGTATCATTTTTCTGATACGAACGCTGTTCGGCGTGACTTCGACAAGTTCATCGGACGCTATCCATTCAAGCGCAGCGTCAACAGTCATTGTACGCGGAACGTCAAGAACAATCATCATATCCTTTGTTGCCGAACGGTAGTTCGTTTTCTGCTTTGCTTTGCACGGATTGACAGGCAGGTCTCTGTTGCGCGAGGCTTCTCCGACCACCTGACCGTTGTAAATTTCGTCTCCCGGCTTTATGAACATTGTGCCGCGCACCTGAATGTTGTCTATCGCATAGCTTGTAGCCTGTCCTGTGTCAACGCTGACGAGCGAACCGCGGTTTCTTGTGGTAATTTCACCGACCCACGGCTCATAACCGACAAAACGCGAAGCAAGAATGCCGAGCCCGCGCGTGTCTGTTAAAAATTCGCTGCGATAGCCGATGAGCCCGCGCGTAGGTATCTTGAACTGCAGACGGAGTACGCCTGTGCCGTTGTTTTCCATGTTCGTAAGCTCGCCCTTGCGCGGCGCAAGTTTCTGAATAACCGCGCCCTGATATTCCTCAGGAACATCGATAATAAGCTCCTCAAACGGTTCAAGTTTTCTGCCGTCTGCCCCCTGCTGTACTATAACCTCAGGACCTGACACACAAATTTCTGAGCCTTCGCGGCGTATTTCTTCGATGATTATGCCGAGATGAAGCTCGCCGCGTCCTGAAACCTTTACGCCGTCTGCTCTGCCGATGTCTTCAACACGAAGCGCAGGGTCTGTTTTGAGCTCACGGTCAAGACGCGCTTTCAGCTGACGAAGCGTGATTGCGTTGCCGTCGCGCCCTGCGAACGGGCTTGTGTTGACAAGGAAAAGCATTGAAACCGTAGGCTCTTCAATATCAAGAGGCGGCATAACTTCGCCTGAAATTTCAGGCGCGGTAATTGTGTCGCCAAGGTCAATATTTTCAGGACCCGTGAACCATACAATATCTCCAGCGCCCGCTTCTTCAACCTCAGCCCTGCCCAGTCCTTCCGTTACGTAAAGGTGCGTACAGGCGGCATTTTCGGCTGAAACAGCCTCCCAGTCTGTCTGGTCATAATCCTTCCAGCGAGTGTGCGTGCGCACGATTCTGTCGCCTTTTTTAAGCCTGCCCTGCAATATTTTTCCGCAGCCGATACGACCGAGATATTCGCTCCAGCTGAGCGTGCAAACCTGCATTTTGAACGGTTTTTCCATGTCTGCGGCAGGCGCCGGGACATTTTCGATAATTGTTTTGAAAAGGTCATCCATTCCGGCGCTTGCGCCCTCAGGAATTCTGTCCATGTCATCCACAAGCCACCCCTGCAAGCCAGAGCCGTACAATGCCTTGAAATCACACTGTTCTTCCGTTGCGCCAAGCTCTATAAACAGGTCAAAAGTTTTGTCCAAAGCGCCTGCAGGGTCAGCGTTCGGGCGGTCAACTTTGTTCACTATGACAATAGGCTTAAGCCCGAGTTTGAGCGAATGCATAAGCACGTAGCGCGTCTGAGGCATCGGACCTTCGTTAGCGTCAACAAGCAAAAGCACCGAGTCAACCATAGAGAGAACACGTTCGACTTCGCCTGAAAAATCAGCGTGTCCGGGGGTGTCAACTATGTTGATTTTATAGCCGCCCCATTCAACCGTGCAATGTTTTGATTTTATCGTTATCCCGCGTTCGCGTTCGATTGAACCTGCGTCCATAACGCGCTCCTCCACGACCTGATTGTCGCGGAAAAGCCTTGCTGCCTTAAAAATACCGTCAATCAGCGTAGTCTTTCCGTGGTCAATGTGAGCTATGATTGCTATGTTTCTGATTTTTGACGCGTCCTGCATTTTATCTGTTTCCTTTCGTCGCCCGATAAGCCATAGGAGTATCATACGGGGTTTAATACCCGAACAAAAGAGGATTATACCACCTATAAAGAGTTATGAAAATACAAAATATTGTTATTTATTAAGTCTTCCGCGCCTTGTGCGCCTCTTCCGTGCCCCCGTGCTTTTATCGTCTTTACTACACAAAAATTGCCGTATCGTATATTGTCCTGATTAATACGCGCCTTTATTTCGGTAAAACGCGCAATGCTGTTTTAATAGTCCAAATTGTTTTCTTTCAGCAGAAAATCCTCTAATCTAAGATGGTAGATTCCGCTGTCATCCGGCGCTGAAAAGGCTAAATCCTGCCGTATTATTACTTTTCTGAAGGAATCGTCTATATATTTGAGAGATGCAGCTTCCTGTTCCAATTTTTCTGTTGTGTTAATCTGCATACATGACTGTATATAGTATTTTTTTTCCGCACGTTCGGCAATAAAATCAACTTCATATTGTTTTTTCTGCCTTATGCCCTCAGCATTTCTTTCAGTCCGTTCAACAACACCGACATTTACGCTGTACCCGCGGCTTTTCAGCTCATTATACACAAGATTTTCCATCAGAAATGATTTATCCTGCTGCATAAAATTCAGCCTTGCGTTGCGTAAACCGTGATCGGCAAAATAATATTTGCGTCCTGCGTTTATATAGCGTCTGCCTTTAATATCGTATCTTTTCGCTTCCGATATCATAAAAGCGTCTTTTAGAAAATCAATGTATTTCGCTATTGTAAAATAACCGCAGCTGCTTTGTTTTTTGGATTTAAAGGTATCAGCGATTTTGTGCGCGTTCGTTACTGAGCCTGTCACAGATGCCAGCACATTAACAAGGTCGTCCAAGTCTTCTTTCAGCCTTATGTCGTTCCTTTCAACCACATCGTTTATATATACATTCTCAAACAAGCTCTGCAAGTATTCTTTTTTCTGCTCTTCACTCTCCATCAAAACAACTAAAGGCATTCCGCCAAAGCGTAAAAATTCGGGCAGAAGCTGCTGATACGGTTTGCCGGAAAAATTATATATTTCGGCAAAAGTCAGCGGAGCTACTCTTACTTGGTCACCGCGCCCGCGAAATTCTGTAACTATGTCCGATGACAAAAATCTTGAATTGCTGCCCGTAACATAAACGTCAAGATTGGGAATATGAAGAAAGCTGTTGAGTACAGATTCAAAGTCAGGCAGCAGCTGAACTTCATCAAGCAGCAGATAATACTGTCCCCTGTCTTTGAGTTTATTTTTTACAAAAGAATACAGCGCGTCAGGATTTCTAAAGTCTTTATTTTCATATCTGTCCAGTTCCATTCGTATTATATGTTCTTCGTCAATTCCGTCAGCAAGCAGTTTATCAGCGAAAAGTCTGAATAACAGATATGACTTTCCGCAGCGTCTTATTCCTGTAATTATTTTTATCATGCCGTTATTGCGGCGAACAAGCAATTTTTCAAGATATTTGTCGCGTTTTATTTCCATGCCGGGCACCACCTAATGAAAATTCGGGTGATTTGTCACCTGTTTTTACATTAAGAATAATAACATCTTCTCGCATTTTTGCAAGTCCGAATAATCTTAACATATACAAACACTTTCAGCTTATATGTTTTTCTGGCAAAACGTCGGCTGTGCCGCTAATGAAAATTCAGGTGATTTGTCACCTGTTTTTATACCAACATTACCGCAAATTAAATCCGCCTTACGTTTACACGCAGGGCGGACTGTTATACAGCAAGACATTTATTAACTTTCTATACTCTCTCAAGCAACGCGTCTTTCAATACCGACGAGAAATTTATGTTTCTTCGCTCAGCCGCATCGTTTAACCACTTGGGAACCGTGAGCGTTTTTTTAACGGTTTTGTTGCGGGTAATATACGCCTCGGGATTTCCGCAAATGTATGTAACAAATTCATTGTCGCCTGCTGATAATGTCACAATATCTGACGGCTCGGGAACAGCTGTATTTTTGTCCAAAAGATACGCCAAGTGCGCGCTTAGTGCTTCCTGCGCGTTTTTAACAGCCTCTTCAAGCGTTATGCCGTCGGAATAGCAACCTTCAAGGTCTTGAAATTCAACCCAATAGCTTTCATTCTCTTTGTGAAATTTTGCCGGATAAATTGTTTTCATTATTTTTCACCGCCTATTTTATGCCATGACGATTTATAACATGGCGGACTGTTATTTCGGCTGACTCAGCAATTATGTGCCGTGCTACACGTTAAATCTGATTTCTATCATATCTCCGTCTTTTACAGGATATTCCTTGCCTTCGAGGCGCAAAACGCCTGCCTTGCGGCATTCGTCAAACGAATCGCCGTGTGCCGCGTAATCGTCATACGCAACCACCTGCGCGCGTATGAAACCTCTTGCAAGGTCAGAGTGAATGGCGCCTGCCGCCTGAACTGCGCTGTCGCCCTTGTGCAGCGTCCACGCGCGCACTTCGTCAGCTCCGCTTGTGAAGAAACTTATAAGACCGAGTACGGAATATGCCGCCTGAATGAGACGTTCTCTGCCGGGCTCAGCAATGTTCAGCCCCTCCGTAAATTCCGCGGCTTCTTCTTCGCTGAACTCTGCAATGTCCATTTCAAGACTTCCGTACAATTTGCATATTTCAATTCCCTGTTCCTCCGCGCGTTTTTTGAGCGCTTCGTACTGCGGTATTTTGCTTTCGTCGCTCTGGGAATCGTCAAGGTTAAGAACAATAAGCTCAGGCTTTGCCGTGACAAAGGCATAGCTTTTGAGCAGATGTTTTTCTTCGTCGCTCATTTCAACATAGCGAAGCGGTTTTTCTTCTTCAAGGCATGCAAAACAGCGCTCAAGCAGCTCTTTTTCTTTAACCTCGGCAGGCAGCAGCTTCTTCTTTTCGTTGAGTTTGTTCAGTCGGTTTTCAATGACCGCGTAGTCGCGGAAAACAAGTTCATTTTCAACAATGTCCCAGTCGCGCATAGGGTCAATGCTGCCTTCAGGGTGCTCGACCGAACTGTTTTCAAAACAGCGTATTACCTGAATCAGCGCGTCTGCGTCTGCAACAAAGGAAAGAAAAGCGTTGCCCAGACCTGCGCCTTTTCCTGCCCCCCGTGAAAGCCCTGCAAGATCAACAAATTCAATCTGAGCCGGCGTTTCCTTTTTCGGCGCGAAAACTTCGCAAAGATGGTCAAAACGCTTGTCAGGCACAGAAACAACAGCCTTGTTGGGGTCTGTTTTTCCGCCTGCGTACGGCTTAACCTCAGCGCCAGCCCTCGTGATAACGTTGAAAACCGTTGACTTGCCGCTCAAAGGCAGCCCGACTATTCCGCAATGCAGCATAATTTATCTCCTCCGTTGGTTAATTTAATTTCACGATAAACTCCGAATAAAATTCAGCAAACTCTCCTGTCCTCAACCGCTTTTCAGCGGGTAATGGCGCAGAGGCGCCGCACTTAATTACCCTAAGCAAGACTATTCAAGACTATTATAGAACAACCGGCGACTGACAGCTGACTGCTGACAGCCGTACTTTTATTCTTTATTTTTGCCGTCCATGTCAGGGAGCACTATCAGACCGGTTTTTACCTTGTTTTCTATCTCTTCAATCCGTTGTCTGATACTGAGCGGTATATTTGACTTTGCCTCGCGCGTCCATGTTGAAATTCCTATTGCCCCTTCCTTGACACCGAGCGAAACATAGTTCGCGTCGAGTTTTTTCTGCATGTATCTGTCTATTGCGGCAAAGATGACGTAATCCACGCATTTGACAGCGCTTGCAAGAACAGCCTTCGGATATGTTTTTTCAACCTCGTTGTCAACGCCTATCGTCCAAAAGCCCTCTTTTTCAGCAATTTCGGCAGCGCCAAGTCCGGCATTTCCGGCAGCGGTGAAAATTATGTCTATGTTTTTTGCGTGCATTCTGCGCGCATAATCGGCAGCGGCGTCTTTGTTAAAGAAATCTTCCGTGTGCACCATGACAGGCTCAAGTTTTTTGTCAATATACCACACGCCTGTCCTGAAACCGTGCTTCATTCGCTTTATCGCGGCATTTTCAGGACCGAAAATTGCGCCGATTCTTGATTTTTTGTTTATACGTGCATCCTTTTCGTTTTTCAGATAAAGAGCCGCGGTAACACCGGCAAGAAAGCCTGCTTCCTCGTCTCTGAAATGAGCAACCCTCGCGTTAGGCACAGCCTCAAAAACAACGTAGGTAACGTTCGGATGATTTCTCATAACCGCAGGCAGCTCGACGGAAAAATCTTCGACAGGAATTATCACAAGATTTGCCCATACAGATGCCTTTTCAAGCGCGTCGGTCTTTGACGCGCAGTCCTTTGAATCAATCAGTTTTGTTGAAAGCGAACGCATATAGTTGTGCTTCGCCATTTTCAGCCCCTCATTGCACTCGTTGACAAATTCAGGAGCAGTCGCGTTGCCCGCGCTGCCGGCAACCACAAGCGCAACGTTGGTACGTGCCGCAAAGGAAGGCACTGCAAGACACAGTATTATCAGAAAAGCAGCTGCAAATTTCCTCACACAAAACACCTCACAATCAGCTCGTTTGTATTATAACAGCTATTTTGCGCGCACTTCAAGTTTTTCGGCTATATCGTTTGTTATTGCGTAAAATTTTTCGCCGACGGCGATTGAAACAATGTTTCCAAGCGGAGAGCCTGATATTTTTTCAATCTCCGCGCCTGAGGAAATTCCAAGCGCAAGCAGTTTTTCGCCTCCTGCTCCGTCCGGCAGTTTTTCTATAACAGCAATATCTCCGTCGCTCAAATCCGTTAAAAACATTTCAGTTTTTCACCGCCCTTAAGTATATTAAACCGCAAACGATTGCACACAATGTATCTCATTAACTCAGCTGCGCGCTGAATTAAATTCCCGCCAGCGTCAGCAGAATTTTAACCATAAACGCCGCTGCCCAGGCGATAACGCACTGTCCCACCGCAAAAATCCAGGCAAACCTTCCGCCGAGTTCCCGCCTGACCGCAGCTATCGCCGCGACACAGGGGGTGTAAAGCAGCGTAAACGTGAGAAACACAAGCGCGGTTTTTGTCGTGAACATATCTTTTATCGCGGCCGCCGAACCGCCGAGCAGAACAGTCAAAGTGCTGACAACACTTTCCTTTGCCATAAGCCCCGTAATAAGCGCCGTTGAAATTTTCCAGTCGCTGACACCGACAAGCGGCTTGAACAACGGCGCGGAAATTCCGCCGAGCAGCGCAAGCAGACTCCGCGAGGAGTCTGTAACAACATTCAGCCGCGTGTCAAAGGTCTGCAAAAACCAAATTACGATAGCAGCGGCAAAAATCACAGTGAACGCGCGCGTAAGAAAATCCTTTGCCTTGTCCCAGATAAGCAGAGCAACCGTTTTCGCGTTCGGGAAACGATAGTTGGGAAGCTCCATTACAAAAGGCACAGGATAGCCCGTAAACACACTGTTTTTCATAACCATTGCAAAAACAGCGCCGCTTAAAATCCCAAACAGGTACAGCCCCGTCATAACAAGCGTGCCCTGCGTACGCGGGAAAAACGCAGCCGTGAACAGCGCGTAAATCGGCAGCTTCGCCGAACAGCTCATAAACGGCGTAAGAAATATCGTCATTTTTCTGTCGCGTTCGGAAGGCAGAGTACGCGCAGCCATAATTGCTGGAACAGAACAGCCGAAACCAATAAGCAGCGGCACAAAACTGCGCCCCGAAAGTCCTATTTTGCGAAGCGGTCTGTCCATGACAAAAGCGACACGCGCCATATATCCGGTGTCCTCAATAATCGAAAGAAAGAAGAAAAGTATTACTATAACAGGCAGAAAACTGAGAACCGAGCCGACCCCCGCAAAAACCCCGTCAATAATCAGCGAATGAGCAACACTGTTAAGCCCGTAGGCGCTCAGCGCGGCGTCGCATACAGCCGCAACGCGAGCAATCAGCCGTTCAAAACTCTCAGACAGCACAGCGCCGAAAACCCCGAACGTAAGCCAGAAAACAAGCCCCATAATCACGAAAAACGCAGGAAGCGCCGTGTACTTTCCCGTAAGGATTTTATCGAAACGCAGACTTCTTGCGCGGGCAAGATTCTGCACAGGCTTTACAACAGTCGCGGCACAGATTTTTTCTATAAAATCAAAGCGCATGTCAGCCATTGCCGCTTCCCTGTCCATGCCCGTTTCACGCTCCATTTCGACAATAATATGCTCAAGCATATCCTTTTCATTGTCATTCAGCCCAAGCTGCACCATAATCGGAGCGTCGCCCTCAACAAGCTTCGTCGCGGCAAAACGTACCGGTATGCCGCACCTCTTTGCATGATCCTCAATCAAGTGACTTACGCTGTGAATACAGCGGTGCACCGCGCCCCCGTATTCTCCGTCCGCGTCGCAGAAATCAAGCCTCCCAGGACGTTCGCGGAAACGCGCGACATGCATTGCGTGACGTATCGTTTCATTCGTACCCTCGTTGTTTGCCGCAGAAATAGGCACAACAGGAATACCCAGCGCGTTTTCCAGTTTATTGACAAGAATAGTGCCGCCGCTGTCGCGCACCTCGTCCATCATGTTAAGCGCAAGCACCGTCGGAATATTCAGCTCAATAAGCTGCATCGTCAGATACAAATTGCGCTCAATATTTGTCGCGTCAACAATGTTTATGATACAGTCAGGCTTTTCCTTAAGCAGAAAATCTCTCGTGACAAGTTCTTCGTTCGTATATGGAGAAAGAGAATAAACGCCCGGAAGGTCAATGATAACAGCGTTGTCACAGCCGCGCATTTTTCCCTCCCTGCGGTCAACCGTAACCCCCGGAAAGTTGCCTACATGCTGATTTGAACCTGTCAGCTGATTAAAAAGCGTTGATTTGCCCGTATTCTGATTTCCCGCAAGGGCAAAACTGACACGCGCGCCCTCCGGAATTTCCTCGCCGCTGCTGCTTGTATGATAAACACCAAATTCGCCGAGCTGCGGGTGACTTGTATCCTCCATACACTGCTCAGACAGCGCCTTTTGAACCGAGCTTATTTTTTCAGCCTCAATCTGCCTTGCGTCAGCAAGCCGAAGCGTCAGTTCATAACCGCGCACCATAAATTCAAGCGGGTCATCCATAGGAGCTTTTTTGACAAGCTTCAATTCACTGCCCGGAGTTAACCCCATATCAAGAAAATGCCTGCGAAGCGTTTTTTCTCCGCCGACACTCTTTATAACCGCGCTTTCGCCAATCTGCAAATCAGAAAGATACATACTCCGTTCCCCAACTCCTTTTTACAGTCAAATTATACCACTGCCAAAGCCGCAGAAAAACGTAAAATTACGCAGACAGTTCCGTAAGTTTTGATATGCCCACCCTGTAATGCGCAGACATACAGCCGTATTACACCCCGATTTTTACATTTCAATTTTTGTCAACAGCCGTAAATTGCCTGTCGAGACAACTCTGTTGCCCCCCCCCCGCGTACCGGTATTGAATTTTGAATCCTAAATGTCGATCTTTCTTGGAATGGTCTTTACTGCTTCTTATCAGTCATTGGCTCTTCTAAACCCTTGCTATTACTGCCTCCGTGCAGACTATACAATTTTCTTGCAGATTTTTTACATTTTTTTTGAAAAAAGGTATTGACATTGTAGAAAATAAGAGTAAAATATTTTCTCGCTGTCGGGTTTACCCCTCAGCCTGCATTGTTTGGTACAGCGGCGGGAGCGTGACCGCGCATAAGTTTCACCCACACTGTACATCGGTCTTTACATTTGCAGTTTTATTAAAAATCGTAGGTTGCGCTTACGTGTCAGTGCCGGACGGGATTATTTTCGGAGTGGATACGATTTGATTAACGGTCCTCCGGGTCGCGCCTCTCGCAGAGCTTAGGGCTCAAACGACTGCCGGTGGCAGCGGCGGGTTGCGGACTTCGCACTTAACTCGTTTTAGGGCGGCAAAGCGGGCAGGCTGTACGGGAATGCAGTCAGAATCAGGGTTTTTCAAGGCTTTAGCCAAAATTGCCGAAGGCTGAAACACAAAAAAGCAATGAAACACTGCCGGTTCAAAATTCTCCTTCAGGAATTGGATATCGAAGTCAGAAATCTATTTTTGATATTTTTCTGCGAAAACGATACTGATACCTGTTGTTTTCTGTACCCAAATGGAAATTTAGGTCAAAATCACGGCTTGGGATCATTCCCAAGCCGTTTTTATTGTGATTTTCCATTATTCTTTCTCTGCACCGTGCAAATTTTAGCAGTACACTGCTATTGTACATTCACAGCACCGTACATTTATGGTACCCCTCCACTATGTTCAACGCATATATAAATTTTATACTTCTTAATCTCTGCGCTTCTTAACCTTTCAGCATTTTTGCCGCTTCAGCAATTCCTTGCTGCACTTTTTTTGTACACGGGTGTTCTTCACCCAATTTCTCTTTTGTTTTATCCAAAATTTCATTATAGATGTTTAGTGCCTCATTGTATTTTTTAAGCTTTAAATAACAATCAGCCACACGTCTTCTGGTTTTAAGTGTTTCCGGATGATCTTCTCCCAAGATTCTTCTCCGTTTTTCAAGAATATCCTTTCGAAGCTTCAAGGCATCTTCATACTTTCCATTCATAAAATAATTGTGTGCCTTTCCGCTCAATACACAAATTCTATCGGGATGATTCTCATCTTTTAATTTGACCTTTAACTCCTCTTCTATTGTCTCGTAGCTCTTTAAAGCCTCATCATACTGCCCAAGAGCGGAATAGCAGTTTGCAACACATGTTTTGATTCTAAGCGCTTCCGGATGATCCTTGCCAAATTGTTTTTCAAGCACGTTCAGTATTAATTTATATTTTTCCTCAGCTTTCTGATAATATTTTTCGGCAAAATCACAGTCCGCAAGTTTTTTATCTGTCGCAATGATGTACGGCGCCATATTTTTTACGCGCAAACCTTTAAAGACCCCACGTTTATTTTTAGCCTCGGTTTCGTTACAATAAAAATTTCGTATATTTTCATATATTCTACGCGCAGCACTATACTTACCTAAATTATAATAACTGTCTGCAAGTGCCAAAGCAACAGCAGGAGTGAGTGGATTATAGTCTTTTGCAGCCACAGTGTCGTAGATTTTTTCTCGCAAATTTAATGATTTAATGTAGTCCCCACACTCCGTATGACTGACAGCTAAAGCTAATTTTGCCTTGAGTATATCAGGATGGTCGTCAGGAAGCTTTTTCTTCTGTCTCGCTGTTAACACATCTTTCCGCAGATCATGAGCCTTTTTATATTCGCCCAACTCAGAATGACTTGCGGCTAAGGCTAATTGTGCTTTAAGTATTTCCGGATGGTCTTTACTAAAAATATCTTTCCTTGCATCTAATACTTTTTGACGCAAGTCACGAGCTCGTTTATAGTCGCCAAGCATAGAATAACTGGCAGCCAATCGTCCCTGCGTTCTAAGCGTAAGAAGATGTTTTTTACCTAAGTTTTCTTCTCTAAATTTAAATATTTCATCTCTAAGATTCCTCGCGTCAGTGTATTTACCGCTAACAGTATAAATACCTGCCAAAACACTTTTTGCGCTTATTTGTCTCAATTCATCGGTTTCAGTTTTAACACTGCTTTCACATATCTTACAAGCATTTTTATAATCTCCGACATCAGAATAACCAATCGCAAGTTCCAGTTTTGCCCAAAGGGAATCCATATGCAGTTTCTCTTTTAACCGTACCACCTTATTATAGTGTTTCAAAGCTTCTTCAAGCTGACCAATACTTGCATAACTTCTAGCCAAAGCACTTTCAGCGTTTATTGTATGAGGATTGTTCGCATTAAGTTTTGACCGACTTTTAAATATTTTTTCATAATGTTTATTGGCTTCTTTATATTCACCACAATCAAACAAACAATCTGCATAGGCACTTTCAGCCAGCAGTGTGCTTTCAAGATCTGCGTCTATTTTTTCTTTCCTTTTGAAAATTTTCTCGGTAATTTCCTTGGCTTTTTTATATTTACCCAATTCCGAAAGGCATTTGGCAATACATTCCATCAAGCCCGGAGTTTTTTCATCCAACTTATTTTTTTCAATTTCATGACTATCGTAAATTTTATTAACAAGTTCAAAATATTTTCTTGCGATTGAACCGGAGATTTTAACAGCCTCATACAATTTATCAGATGCTATTAGACTGGCAGCAAAAACAAAATATTTTTTATTCCACCACTTATTAATGGTCTGGTATATAGAATTAATTTCTTCCACACCAAGTTTATTATTGTTTATACGCTTTATAATCAGTTCTTCCAGTTTTTTTAGTTTTTTATTTTTCTTACGATTTTCCATGGACGCTTCAATATACGCACTGTAATTTTTCTCCATTTGACTATGACCACGACCGGTATGTTGTAACGTTTTGGGATTTTTTTGGATATTTTCCCATGCATTTTCAATATTTTCAGTTACTCTTTCACGGCTGATTTTTTGAAGAACAAATAATTCTTTGAGCCAGTCTATATGCACACAGTCAGCAGGCAGCAAGGCCGCATATTCAGCTATGTTTTTTTCATCCTCCTCCATTTTTTCTACAACACGTTTGCGCAATCCGTCTATTGTGTGATTAAGAATATATTCACACAATTTATCATATGTTAACTCTGCTTCTTGCTTAAGTCTGTTTGCCGCTTCATTAAGATCCCCCGCATGACGGTTAAGACGCTCAATAATTTTTTTGGCATAGTCTTCATCATTGCTTTTTTCGGAGAAATCACGTTCATTCCGCAGCATTTCCAAAGCATCAACTTCGGACAACGGATCTATATTGTACCCATAAACAGGGTCTGTATCTTTGTATTGGACTTTCTCTGCTCCATCAACATTCGTTGTTGCGATAATATCAACACAAGCCTCTCTCCGCCAATTAAGATACTTATTTACAACTTCAGTTTGCAACATTTTAAGCTCAGTCACATCATCAAGAATAATAAGTTTTTTCCCATTAGCCTTAGTAAGGGCTGGAACAATTTTGCTATTTAATATGTATTCGTTATCATCAGCTCCCACATAATTAGTTGTAATGCCAAGGTTATCTGCAACAAGTTTTCCATTGATGAGAAGATGCGCAAAAGCCTCAGGAATATTCTTTGCGTTTTGACAGTCAATCATATATCTACCCCCGGGATACTCACCAGCATATGCTGACGCATACGCAAGGGCAACCGAGGTTTTTCCAATACCTTCCTCACCGCGCAAAAGTACAATGTGATGCTTAATTTCAGCGTTAATATCACTTATCTCCTGTACTCTGCCGACAAAATCTGGATCAGGGTCAGGCAGGTTACTATGTTTGTTACTCTTATTAATCTCTTTTATGTCGTCAAATCGTTTTTTGAGTGTATCAATAATGTGAGATTCTTTGATACAATTTTTGATTTCTTCATAAGAATACGTCCTCTGATTACCAAACCAGGGCTTAAGTTCACCATGAATCTGCTGTATAAATGCTTTGTTTACATTTACATCTTCAGATTTATATGGATCTTCATCCAATTTGATAAAATAGACAGGCAGAGTAGCTTTGTTTAATAAACTGTTCCGAATCTCATGATTCTTCCAAAGGGACATCTCGCGCGTACAAAATTTCGAGCCAAAATAGTTTGGGCTGAGAATCGATAGAAATACTTGACATTTCCTAAGCTCATCTGAAATACGAGCCTTCCAATCCTGAGCATCTTCTATATCTGTATCCATGAATATCTTCAATTCTTCTTCTTTTGGATACTGATTTTGATGCTCCTCAATAATTGCTTTTTTTACATTTCCAATATTGTCTCGACCATCCTGGTGTGCCCAGCTTATAAAAACATCATACCTATCATTTGTCATTGTCTTTCTTCCTCCCGCAGATTACTTTATTTGCTGTATTTACTCGTTACGGTCTAACGTTACGCCGCAATAGTTTTCCAAAATCCATTTTGCAAGTGCCGTAGAACGAAGGTCATTATTTTTATTCTTCTCGTTAAGTTTAGAATAATCAATAAGGCAGGGATGTTTGTGTAATTCAGTAACTTTCTCTTTATCATACCGATAACCACACAACCATTTTTCAACACTCCAACGATAATGTTCGGCTATACCGAGTCTATTATCGAAATCATCGCCGAATAACTCTTTGCCTCGCTGCTGCCAATCGTCTACATCAGCTCTATTTAAACGCTCAGATGTCTTCAAACAGATGTCTGTGTTTGCTTCAAACTTATATCCCATAGACCTTAATCTTTCAACAAAAGCCGCTGCCTGATGACGGGATGCCCAGCGGCTATATTCGTCTGCTTTTTTCCACCAATAGTCAGGTTTTTCTATATCCTCCTTATCATCTTCATCATCGGGTGCCTTACTCTCTTCATTATTATTAAACACCCCATTATCATCATTAAACATCTTATACAGCATATTCAATACCTTGGCAAATGTTTCTATTTGCTCGTCAAAACCTGTGCATTCTTTCAAATTTCCAAACAAATCTATATTGTCTATATCTCTTTTGTGTTCTTTTTCCCGGTTCGCTGCAGCGTCCTTCTTTTCTGCACTTTCTTTATCATTATCCTTTACAGGGCTATCCTTACTGCTGCTGCTTCTTCTATAATCGCTTTCGTTCCTAAGAAGTACAGGGATCCGCTTGTCAGTAAACGACTTCACTTCTGCCGTGGTGAATTCTATCGGCAGGGACAAAGCTGTCTCAAATGCTGTGTCAAGCTTTGAGAAACAGATCGCAAGCGTCGGAATCTGGTTTCCTGCTTCAGCTTCTTTTGCCGTTTCTACAAGAAATTCGCGTATTTCTTCATCTTCCGCGCTGTTGTCTTTAAAAACAAACTCAACATCTGCTTTGTAACCGTTTTCTTCATACCAGCTGTAAATTTCGTTATCCTTATCATGCTTTAGCGCGAATGTCGCAACAAATTTTGCTTTACGCTCTGTCATATTGTTGTCTATAACTGTTATCCGCGTGTTTTTGCCTGTGCCGTAATGCGCGACTCTCGCTGCTTCAACTGCAAGCGCCTGCCCCATTTGTCCGAAACCTATAATTATCAGATGCACAAAATTATTTTGGGTAACAGGGACATAAGCCAGCGGATAATAAGACTTCTCATCTTTCTCTTCCGGAATATGGCTCCAAATTCTTCTTGCCCAGTTTTCATAGAAGTTAAAAATCACAGCATCATAGCGTCCTTGACCTTTATCGTGGCCTGAACCTTTGCCACCTTGCTGCGAAGCATCCTTATTGTCCTCTTGATTGTTGTTCAAAATTCCTGTTACTTTACTTTTTAATTGGCTGAACATCTTATCTTTTTCTTCCGAAATATGGCTCCAAATCCTTCTTGCCCTCTTTTCACAGAAGTTAAAAACAGCAGCATAGTGTCCTGAATCTTTATCGTGTCCTAAATCTTCGCCACTTTGCGGCGAATTATTCCCACTTGGTTTCGAAGCATCGTTCTTATTGTTCTTATTGTTCTTATTGTTCTCTTGATTGTTGTTCAAATTTCCTGTTACTTTACTTTTTAATTGGCTGAACATCGAAAAACTGCGGATATCTGCTATCAAGGGAATAGTGGAGTTATTTTTCATTTTTTGCTTATCATTAATCAGATTAGCGAAATGAAGGGCTGTAGAAATCGTATCACTGTCATTTCTTGTGCTATTGTTTTCGCCGAGAATGTAGATTGTTTCCGCTTTGCGCAGCATGAGCGCATCACTATTCAATTCATCACGGTTGGTAAAAGAACCGTTGAGAATATATATTTGTTTTTTCAACTTATCGCTCAGATCATGTTTTTTTTGATTTTTAATCTCGCTTTTATCATACGACATAATATCGGCACGAATATCCTCCGGATTACGGGATGACAAAATTACTATCGGTTTTTTGTCTTTCTTCTTTGCAATCAATTTGTGGACTATGGAGGCACCGACAACGTCCCAGCCTAAGATAACATGATGCTCTTTGTTTATTTTGTCACGCGCTTGTCCGTTATGGACTCTTTTTGCGGATTCTTCGAAAAAGTTCGTGAAAAGCGAAATAAATATACCGCCGAAAAGGAATATATTAAGTATATTCATTAAGAAGCCGCAGATATTAACAACAGGTGTGTTAATCTTGGCACTTTCAATGATGGTACCTGCATCCACCATGTGTGCATATACCCACCAACGCCAATTTTTAACTTCTGGCGCACTGCCTCCAAAGTTAGTTAAAATGAATAAGAATACAAGATAGAAAAATAAATAAAAGGCAAACAACAATCCTAACTGCTCATGCAATCTCAAACTCAAGAAATTTCGGTCAAATTTTCTGCGAAGAAATTTTAACATTAAATACCCCTCACCTAAAGTTGTATTGGTAAATTCAAATCGTTAAATCAATAATTTCCATTCATTTGTGTACGAAGCTACAGGTGCTCGTTTTGCCCAAGGTCCTTTACCATATTTCTTAAACAACTTGTATTCCAGTTCATTACAGACACGAGGCGGGCATGCTTGCCATGCCACAGTAATACTGTCCCTGTTTTCAGGACTTACCGACCAGTAATCTCCGCACCTTGCTTTGTTGTCATAGTTTAGATTGTAATACTGCGTGAATCTCCAGCGAATTCCTTGCCCGTAGCTTGCAACCCCGCATTTCATTACTCTTCCGTAAAGATAAAGTATATAAACACCCGGTTCTCCCGGCGCAGATGAGACAGCATCGCTCAAATAATCCCCTCTGCTTATTGAAAAATCTTCAGGACGACAGTCCATTCCTGTTCGATCTGCTCCAAACTCTTCGTGTGTTCTGCGATGCATTTTTTCTCGTAGCTGAGATACCTGCTCTTTTGATAAATTATGTTTTTTGGCGTATGACTGGAGATTCTTCTCCTGACGGCGCATACTTTCTTCAATACCTTTATTCAGTAAATCAATACCGACAGAGGCGACTTCTTCAAGAAGATCCCAAAAACCCATAATAACAACCTCCGATCAATTTTTCTGTCAAGCATATCAGTTTAAGTGTAAAAAATACATGGACATTGTTTTTCCACAATTCTTTGCACTCACATGGTTTAGGCTTCTGTGTTTCCAGAATTTATTATAACTTGTTACGATAGTTTTACAATATTTTTCATCATCAAGCTAAAATATCAGATGAAATAAAAAAGTAAATATTACAACAATAAGATGCACAGCTAATGAACAAACTGCGATTAGCAGGTGCGCACATAACATAATAAACGAAACCAATAAATGCAGAAAAAAGCCCCACATTAGCAAATATACCTCTTCGTATCTGAATACTGCGCCTGAACGTCGGCAACAATCATTTCTAAGCCTTTCTGTCCAAGTTGATTATATCAGATTGAACATAAAACTCAAATAGACAATATCTGTCTATCATCCCCCGCTGCTTACCGTCTGTTTACGTTCTCGGTGTTTGTCTTTTCACAATATATTATACTCCGGCAGATAGACAATGGCGTGTCATTTTGACACGATTTTGAAAAAATATCTTGCAAAATATACCTTCTGATTTTTCATCCGCGCATAAAAGACGGACTGAACATCATTCAGTCCGTTTGTATTACGATATGGCATTTAGACAAAAAAACACAGGCTGCCCGCCTGTTATTTTGGAGCGGAAGACGGGATTTGAACCCGCGACCCCAACCTTGGCAAGGTTGTGCTCTACCCCTGAGCTACTTCCGCAGCAACCGCGATATTATAAAAAATGGAGCGGAAGACGGGATTTGAACCCGCGACCCCAACCTTGGCAAGGTTGTGCTCTACCCCTGAGCTACTTCCGCAAATTTTCTTATCAGTGGTGGCGGGGCCCGGAATCGATCCGGGGACACACGGATTTTCAGTCCGTTGCTCTACCAACTGAGCTACCCCGCCTTTGACTTCTCAAAATGGCGGAGCTGACGAGACTCGAACTCGCGACCTTCGGCGTGACAGGCCGACGCTCTAACCGACTGAGCTACAGCTCCGCAAATAAGTTGTCATGGTGGGCGGAATAGGTTTCGAACCTACGACCCCCTGCGTGTAAGGCAGGTGCTCTCCCGCTGAGCTATCCGCCCGCTCGCCCTGCCGTACGCATAAGCGACAACAGGAGAAATTATACTATAATTTCAGAGTGTGTCAATAACTTTTTTTATTTTTTCTTTGTTTTCGGGGCAACTTTTTTCGCTTTATTAACTTTATCTGAATCGACTGTTACAGTTTTTCCCGCGATTTTATCGCGCAGCACAGAAATCGCTTTCTGGAGCTGTTTGTCTTTTTTCTTGTCTTTTTCAACGTCTCCGGCAATTTTAATGTCCGGCTGAAGTCCTTTTTTGTCAAGGAAGAAGCCTGACGGTGTCGCATAGCGCGCTATTGTGATATAGACTCCTGACTTGTCGGGAAGGTTGAACAGGGTCTGCACTGAGCCTTTGCCGAAGCTCTTTGTGCCTATCAGCAGCCCGCGTTTGCGGTCTTTAATCGCGCCTGACAGTATTTCTGACGCGCTTGCGCTGCCTTCGTTAATCAATATAACTAACGGAAGGTTTGTCGCTTTGCCTTTGTCGGCGTATAGTGTTTCGTTTGCGTGGTCAAAACGTCCTTTGGTGGAAACTATGAGTCCGCCGTCTATGAACTGCGACGCAACGTCAACGCATATATTCAGCAGTCCGCCGGGGTTGTTGCGAACGTCTATTATTATGCCTTTAGCTTTTTTGTTTTTTGCCGTTTCCATCGCTTTGGCAACGTCTTTTGCTGTTTTTTCGATAAACTGGTTGATTTTGATGTAGGCAATGTCATTGCCTATCATTTCTGAGCGGACTGTTTTTATTTTTATCAGTTCGCGCACCATTTTGAATTTGAGTATTTTTTCAACGCCTTTTCTGCGGATGTGTACGGTAACGGCTTTTCCGGGGTCGCCGCGCATAAGTTTCACGGCATCTTCGGTTGTCTTGCCGATAATGCTTGTGTCGTCAACCTTAACTATTTCGTCCATCGGTTTTAATCCTGCTTTGTCGGCAGGCGTTCCTTCCATAGGCGAAACTACGACGACTCTGTTGTCTTTCATTGAAATATACATGCCAAGCCCGCCGTATTCGCCTTTCAGCTGCATCATTTCTTCTTCAAGGTCTTTCGGATTGACAAAGCGTGTGTAGGGGTCTTCAAGCGATGAAACTATGCCTTTCATCGCGCCGTAATACATTTTGTCATCGTCAATTTTGCCTTTTTTCTCACCGTCAACCTGATATGCTTTTAGTGTTTCTTTTACCTGTTTCATTATTACAAGCTGCTGCTGGGTAAACGGCCATATATTGTCTGCCCCTGCCTGAGGCACAAAATACACAGCCGCTCCTGCCAAAACTGCGCCAAGTATTATTCCTATGAACAGATCTCTAAACTTTTTCATTTATAAAGACTCCCTGTATAAATATATTTTTTAACGGAGATAACTCATCGGGTCAACTGTATTGCCGTTGACGCGCACTTCAAAGTGCAGATGAGGTCCCGTCGTTATTCCTGTCATGCCAACGTATCCTATTATACTACCTTTTGCAACTTTTTGATTTTCCGAACAGCTCATTTTTGACATGTGTCCGTAAACAGTTGTCAGATTATTTCCATGGTCGATGATAACAACGTTTCCGTAGCCGCGCATTGAACCGGCATAAAGCACTTCTCCGGCAGACGCGGCGCCTATCGGCGTGCCTGTCGAAGCCGCGATATCTATGCCTGAATGTTTTGTTTTAGTTTTAAAAACAGGATGAACGCGGATTCCGTAGCTGCTTGTTATGCTTCCCTGTACAGGCCAGGCAATCTTCCCGCCTTTGTAATAGACAACGGAAGTTTTTTTGCTGCTTTTGTTTTTCGCGCGTTTTGCGGCAAGCAGTTTATTGATTGTTCCCTGCAATTCTCTGGCTGCTTTTTCAAATTCCCGCTGCTGCGCTATATACGCTTCTTTTTCCTTCTGTATCTGCTGAAGCGCAATCTGTTTTTCTCCGACTGCTGTTTTCAGCTGCGCGTGCTGAACGTTCAGCTCGTTGTTTTTTTCTTTGAGAATGCCTTTCTGTCTGCCAAGCGCAGTCTGTTTGTCTCCCAGCCGCTGCTTCTGCTCGGACAGTTCAAGAATGATATACTGATCCTGTTTTGCGATTTTTCCAAGCAGATACATATTGTCCATTGCAGTCTGCACTCCTTCGGAGGACAGCAGCGCGCTGTATTCGGAAAATCTGCCGTACTTGTACATTGAAACAAAGCGTTTTCGCAGGTAGTTTTCACATTCGGCTATCCGCTTTTTTATCGCGGAGATTTGCGAGTTTAGCACATTTATATTGCCTTCCACCAGCTTTATGTCTTTAACAACGATGTCAACTTTCTTTTGGGTATCGTCAATTTTTTTGTTTATTACATCTATCTGCCGGACAACATTTTTCTCTTTTTTCCTGCTTTCAACTATTTTCTGTCTTGTGCCGACGATTTTTTTTCTGAGTTCGTCATACTGCTGTTCCTGTTGCTGAAGCTGTTTCTCTATGCTGTCTTCCGCATGAGCCGCACAAAACGGCAGCACTTCGCAAAGTGCCGTCGTCAGAAGTAACACTGTGATTGTCGCAGCAGCAATTTTTCGTTTCATAATTAAAGCGGTTTGGATGCCTTGTGAATATAACTTTCTACTGCAATAAGGCTGGCGATAAGACTTACGGCAACTCCGCAGGCGAGCATAAGAAGTCCGAGCTTGCTTACAAGTACCGGCACTCCGACAAAAGGCAGGAAAGGAAGCATTTCCTTTAATTTGTCTAATGCAAGTGTGTATGCCGCCGCAAGCAGTCCGAAGGATGCCGCTGCCCCTGAAATTCCGAGCAGCAGTCCCTGTATGACGTACGGAAACGCGATATAGGTCGGCGTAGCACCCACCAGCAGCATTATTTTTATTTCTTCTTCCTTGGCATACACGGACAGTTTCACGGTATTATAAAGCACTATTCCGCTTGCAAGCACAGCAATTACCAGCAGAACCATTGAAACTTCGTTTACGAAGTTTGATATTCTGGTAAGTTTTTCCGCGACTTTGCCCGCATATATGACTTCTTCCACTCCGCGGAGATTTTCCGCTTTCTTTACAATATTCGGCACTTCGGAGGCTTCGTTGAGCTGCAGTTCCACACTTTCCGGCAGCGGGTTGTCACCGAGCAGCGACACTGCGTCCGTCTGCTGCTCCATTCTTGAACGAAGTCTGTCAAGCGCCATCTGTTTTGTGATGATTTTCGCGTCTCTGACACCCTTACATTTTGCAACAGCATTCAGAACTGCTTTTGCGTCAGCTTCCGGTCTCAGATATATCTGGACTGTGAGCTGATCATCCATCGTAGATACAACATTTCTCATATTTATGACAAACAGAAGCCCAACCCCGATTACAAAAAAAACTGCCACAGCCGTAAAAACCGTGAGTACGCTCGTCAGAAGATTTCTGCTGACCAGACGCCAGCCGTCTCTTAATATATATCCTAATTTACCCATTGCTTGCGTCACCCTCTTTTCGTACCGGCTGCTCAGCTTCGTAACTGCCGTTTCTTTCGTCTCTTACGATATGTCCCTGCTGCATCTCCAGTACACGATGCCTGTAGGTATTTACAAGCGTTGAATTATGCGTTGCCATGAGCACCGTCGTTCCCTGTCTGTTTATTTCAAAGATGAGATTCATTATCTGCGCGGCTGTATGGTCGTCAAGATTTCCTGTGGGTTCGTCCGCTATCAGCAGCGACGGTTTGTTGACGATTGCCCTTGCTATTGCAAGACGCTGCTGTTCACCGCCTGAAATCTGCGACGGAAACATTGTGCGTCTCGGCCAAAGACCGACCTGATGCAGCACTTCTGACACTCTCTCCTGTATAAGTTTCGATGCATAGCCCATCGTCTCAAGCACAAAAGCTGCGTTCTCGGCAACGTTCAGTTTTGGCAGCAGCTGAAAATCCTGAAAAACAACTCCTATTTCACGCCTGTAAAACGCAAGATTGACCTTACTCATTTTTCTGAGCTGCATACCGCCGACTGTAACCTGACCTCTTGTCGGAAGAACTTCGCGCGTTATGCAGCGCAGCAACGAAGATTTTCCTGAGCCTGTTTCCCCTATGAGATAGACAAACTCCCCCTTGTCTATATGAAGGAAAACATTTTCAAGCGCCAGAATATTCGGTTCATATTTTTTTGTAACACCGTTAAATTTTATGTCCATAATCAACCTCCGTAAGGAGAATTATTCCAGTACCGCTTTTATTCCGTCAGCAAATTCTTTCTCTATTTGTTGTTTCGCACAGGTAAGCCGAGTTTTGTCAGGCAACGCAAAGCTGTCGGAAAGTTTTTCACACAGCTGCGGTATTTTCCATTCTTCACAGAAAGCTTCAACCTTTGGGTCGTAGGCTGCCATTGCTGCCGGAATTTGCAAAACAGCGCACAACTCCGCAAAATGAAGCCTCATGCCTATGGCAATTTTTGCCGTTTCCTCTGCTTTTTCAAAATCGTTTATGTTCTCTGCAAGTATAATCTTTTTGAATTTTATTATCCCTTCTGCTTCAAGGTTTTCAAGATATACCTGATCTTCCCTTGCAAAGGCAATGCCTGTTATTTTCAGTTTGTCTTTTTTTGCGATGTAACCGGCATTTTTTACCGCGAATTTGGCAATTTCATCATACCCTGGGCGCAGATTGAGCAACAGGCTGTCTCCGTTTGCCGCGTCACACACGGACGAAATGCCGAGTACAAGATCGGGCGCGGTTGCATGCTCAATTTTCCACTCAGCAAGCAGAGCGGAAGATTTTTTGTCTCTTACATTCAGGTACGAAGCACTTTTGAGAGAATTTTTTGTAAACCATTTTCCGAGTTTTGTTTTAAGAGGTCCGACTGACTGACTCACTGCCCAGATTTTTACGCCGGACATTTTTGCAGTACGGACAATCCACCAGTAATAGCCGCAGGATTTAACACTTGTAATATCCTGAAACAGTCCGCCACCGCCGAGCAGAAAACTTTTGGACTGCTTCATAAGCGCAGCAACCGTACCGAGATTCCATCTGTTGTAACATTTAACTCCGGTAAGTTCTTCGCTTTTTTGCGGGTCTGCGGAAAGAATAACAATGCGTTCTTTGGCAATTCCCGCGGCAGCAAGGTTATCAACAACCGCTTTTGAAAGCAGCTCGTCGCCTAAATTTCCGAAGCCGTAATATCCTAAGACAAGTACATCTATTGTTTTTTGAAGTTTCATGATAATTACACCGCTTGTTTATGCCTTTGGACTGTTTTAATTACGGTATGCAGAAGCAGTACTGCGGCGCAGCCTGCCAGCAGACCGACCCACCAGCCGTTCAGCACTCGTATGATACTCAGCATAAGCCGCGTATGGAAATGGCAGAAGGTGTTCATTGCGGAGCAGAACGCAAGCGTTGCCGCAAGCCGCAGCAGTTCTCTGTAATGCGGAATATAATCATTTTTCACAACGTACAGATATAGCACCAGCGCCGGATAACCTATCAATATCTCTTTTGTCCTTGGTCTGATCAGCAGAGTTCTTTCCAAAAAATCGCGAAACGCAAGCTCAAATGCGGGAACTTCGGAAACGTTGTCGCTTCTGAGCGCCATAATCAAAAGCGCCAGCATCGCGACACCGCAAAGCAACAGCTCACCCCAAAGCGCGGGACGAATAAACAGCTCCTTTCCCGTTTCATTGTGAATTCTGAGTTTTAAATCGTGCCAAAGGACAAGAACAGGCGGAAGCAGCAGCGTGAGTTTAACACCGGAGAACGGCAGCAGCCGCAACGCAGCCTTTGTTGTTCCGTAAAAAGCGGCGACAGACAACCCCGCCGCAAAAATTATAAAGAGCGCAGGCAAAAGTTTTTTTCTTCCGCTCATTGCGCACAAGGCTGCTTCCGCGGCGGCAAAGCCTGTACATAAACCGCCGGTAAGTTTCGCAACGGCAGAGACTTTCCATAAACAGCCCGCGTAAAGGAGAATAACCAAAACCAGTCCGGCGATTTCTTTAAGTCCCGCGGTTTTGTCATCAGCGCAGAGCAGTCTTGCGCGGTAGAACCATACCGAGGACACAAAAACAACGGCAAGCGCTATGGCGGAAGCAGCGTTTCTGCCCCACGGCTTGTACGGCTCTGTCCACTGCGCTTTATATCCGCGCGCGGCAAGTTTGTCTGCTGTCTTTGTCAAATCTTCGACGAAAGCGTCAAATTTGTCTCCCATAAGCAAATCAAACGGCCTGACAAGGATAATTCTGACGGAACGCTCATGAATTGCCCTGACATAGCGTTCAACAGTCGCTGTTCTGGATATATTTTTGGAAATTACCTCGTCAGCTGTGAGACTGTGAAGCGGCAAAATTTCAGGATAAGCGTTTATAAAAGCATTTGACGCTCCTGACTGCTTGAAAAATTCAACCTGTGAGAGGCTTATTCCGCGCGCTTTAATCAGCTCCGCTATCGGCTTGACGTTCGGATTTCCCGCAATGATATACCCTGCAGGAAGTATATTTTTAATCTGCGGATATTCGTGGCAAATCAGAGCAAGCGCTTCAGCCGTTCGGCTGCCGTCTGAGATGCTGCACGTACCGAGTCTGAAAAGCGCGGGAATATTATTCGTCCTGCAAAATTCAAGCGCTTCAAAATCAGGAAGGACAGATGATGACGACAGCATTTCCATCGTTGACGGGAAAACAAACAGCGTATTTTCCTCTGCAACAAACTGCATACCGGAGATTTTTGCATTGAGATATTTTTTAAGCGGGATCGTATATTTAAAATCTTTTGGGAGACTCAGTGCGGCTCTGCCTTGGTACACCGTCATGGCTGCACCTAACGGACGATATTTAATAATTTCTTCTCCTGTAAATTCCTGTGCAGTAAGAGCAGCGACAGAACAGTTGCTGAGTTTCTTCCATATTTCCTGTTCGGTACAGTTTCTCTGCTTTGCAAGCGCTGCTGTGTCTCTGTAATTTGCGGCAAAGGCATACGTGTTATTGAGACGCTCTGCCCGCACGCGCGGCAAAACTCCGACACAGGCAAGCAAAAGTGCCGCCGCCATTAACATATAATAAAGATATCTTCGTGAAACAGGTTTCAATTTAATTCCCCCATTGCTCTTTAAGGCTGAAACCGAGCGCGTCAAGTTCTTTGCTTAACCGTTCAACAGGCAGTCCCACAACGTTGAAATAACAGCCGCGGATTTTTTCAACAAGGAGCATACCGTGCCCTTGAATTGCGTAAGCTCCGGCTTTGTCAAGGCTTTCGCCTGTCGCGACATAGCTTTCGATTTCTTCCGGCGAAAGTTTTCTGAAAAACACATCTGTTTTTTCAACAAAGGAAACAGTCTCATGCTCCGCTGAAAAAATTGCAACCGCGGTCATAACCGTGTGTTTCCTTCCCTGCAGCATTGAAAGCATACGGCAGGCATCCGCCTCATCTTTTGGTTTGCCCAGTATTTCATTGTCAATAACTACCGTTGTGTCGGCAGCTGCTACAACTGCGTCACGATTGCGGCTGAAAACGTCCAGCGCTTTTCCAAACGCGAAACGACGTGTCATCTCTTCCGGTGTTTCACCTTCGACAGAAATTTCTTCATACTCTGATGCCACTGCGGCAAAATTCCAGCCAAGTTCAGCAAGCATTGCGCGTCTGCGCGGACTTGCCGAAGCAAGCAGCAATCTCTTTTTCATCAGCGCGCAAGAAACACTCCGGCTGCTCCGCCGAAAATTGTGCCGAGATTGATTTTAATTCCGAACAACAGTCCAAAATCTATGAATATCAGCTTTATTTCCGTGATATTGAATTTAACGTCTATGAAATTCTGAAAAAGCTGCCTCGTAACGCTGAACTGCTGAAAGAAAATGCCAAGCCCTGTTCCGAGAACAAGTGAAACAAAAATTATCAGGGATGCTTTTGCAGAGTTTTTAAAGAACATTGTTTATACCCCCAAAAAAGAAAATCCAATCGTAGCCAGACCGAGCAAAAGACAGTAAATTCCAAATATCCACCATTTGGCATTTATAACAAGTTTTTTAAGTATAATCAAAGCAAGCAGACCGCTCAAAAAAGCAGACAGCGCGCCGAACAGCCAGCCTTCAGGCAACGCTGCGCAAAACGCGCCGAACCCGCCGAGGTCAAGCGCTTCAAGAAGCGTTGCCCCGCAAATTGCAGGAATGGAAACAAGAAAAGAAAGCCTGAATGCCTCATCTCTTGAAAGTCCTGCGCGGCATCCGGCAAGAATTGTCATACCTGAACGGGATACACCAGGAAGCGTCGCAATTCCCTGAGCGATACCGACAATGATTCCGTCTGCGGGACGAACGTGACCGTAACCCTCTTTAATAAAGTGCGAAGCTATAAGCAGAATGCCTGTTACAAGCAGTCCAAGCCCTACAAAAAGTGAATTTTGCAGTACCTTCTCCACAACAGGCTTCATTGCTATTCCGATAATTCCGGTAATTACTGTGGCAAAAATTACGGCCCAGCCTGTTCTCCAGCTTTCTTTGGTTTTGGCAGTATCTGCAACAAAACCGGAGAGCCATTCCGAAACAAGATAATAAATATCGAAGCAGAAGAAAATAAGCGTGGCAAGCATTGTAGCTATATGCAGAACAATGTCATAGGCAGCCGAAGCGTTGTCAATTCCGCAAAAAATCTGCGCAAGCGCAAGATGTCCAGAACTGCTTACCGGTAAAAATTCCGTAAGTCCCTGCAAAAATCCGAGCAGAACAATTTTTTCGTTCACTGAAAATCCCTTCTTAGCTTTCGTGTCTGTGCAGATGATTGATGTCAAGCACCACCTGCGCCAAATTATGGGCGTGGTCGCCGACTCGTTCAAGATTGCTCAGCATATCTATAAAGGCAACGCCTGCCCCCGGCTTGCAAGTTCCTGCGTTAAGCCTTGCAATATGTTTGGCGCGAAGCTCAAGCTCCATATCATCTATTTTGTCCTCAAGTTCAACCACGTGCTGCGCAAGGTCGATGTTTTCTTCCTTAAGCGCCTGAATAGCATATTTAACGGCAGAAATTACCATCTCAAACATTGCCTGACATTCTTTAAGAGCATGCTCAGAGAACGACAGCTCATGCTCTTTAAGGAACTGATACAGTTCAACAAGGTTCGTGGCATGGTCCCCTATACGTTCAACGTCGCTTACGCCGCCGGTACATGAATTAAGCATTGAAGAAAGGTCAGCGGCAAGACCTGTCTGCCCCACCTCCGCAGCATAAATAATAATTTCGTCCGATGTACTGTCAACGTTAGATTCAGCTTTGCCAATCTGCTCTATCAGTTTGTCTGCCTGTTTGTTATCCTTTGACAAAAACAGCTTTTCAGCATTAAAAAGCATTTTTGAAGTATATTCTGCAAGTCTTATCAGTTCACTTCTGACCGCCTGAACGGCTGCCGCAGGAGAGACGCTTATCAGAGCCCTGTTCAGGTAGATAGGACCTGCCTCTCTGGCGCTTTCATCATCCGGCAGAATTTTCTTTATCAGCTTAGCATACTGCGGCACAAACGGAAGGAACAGGAAGGCGATAATAACGTTGAAAATCGTGTGTGCGTTGGCTATCTGACGTGAAATATCTGTTGACGTGCAGATGATAAGTTTTGTGTAAAGCGGAAGAAGCGCGAGTATTATAAGCGTGCCGATAACCTTTACGATTACGTGTGAAGCTGCCGCCTGTTTTGCCGCGCGGCTTGAAGTGAGCGAAGCGAGAACAGCGGTAACGGTGGAGCCGATATTTTCACCAAGACAGATGACTATTGCTGTCGGAAGATTGATAACACCCTGTGCGGCAAATGCCATCGTAAGACCGACCGTTGCGGAACTTGACTGTACAAGAAGCGTAATTCCAAGTCCGAACAAAAACGCGAAAATCAGATGACTGCCGAACAATTCTGCGATTTTAGGATATTTGCTGAGCTCTCCGAGAGGTCCCTTCATCATGTGAATGCCGATAAACAGCAGCGCAAAGCCCACAGTACAGGCGCCAATCTGTTTGACGCGTTTTGTTTTTCCCAAAATGCAAACAGCGGCGCCGATAAGCGCGCACATATACGCAACATTAAGAATGTTAAAAGCTATGAGCTGTGCTGTAACGGTAGTACCGATATTCGCACCCAGAATCACGCTTATTGCCTGTGTCAGATTCATAAAACCAATATCGACAAAACTTACCACCATAACGCTTGTTGCTCCGCTGCTTTGCAAAATTCCGGTAACCACTGTCCCGACAAGAAAACCTTTCAGCGGTGTACTTGTGAGTTTGCCGATTAAAACACGCATTTTGTCGCCGGCGATAATCTGCAGTGAATCCCCCATCAGGATAATTCCGTAAATCAGTACCCCGATACCTGCGCAAACTTGCAAAACCATGTTCAATGACATACTTTTTCTGCTCCTTCCGGTTTGTATGCTGTTTTTACTTTACGGTAGTGATAAGCGGAATAATCGTCGGATAATTGCGCGGCGACTGTCCGCAGATTTCACGTATTCTCTTTCTTATTTCTGTCGGCAGCAGTTCCTGTTTCGCTCCGGGCGTACGCGCGAACTGTTCAACCGCTCTTGTAACGGCGCGTTCAAGCACGTCACGACTTTCTTCATCGGAACTGATAATGCTTCCCTTTGTCTTTATCTGAACAGGAGCTTTGATATTGCCTTTCCTGTCAATAACAACAGACACGACAACAATGCCGTTTTCCGAAAGTTCGCGCCTTTCGCGCAGCAGGCTGCCGTCAAATTCACCGAGTGCCTTACCGTCAACAAGCACAGAGCCTGCTGTCACTTTTCCGTCAATCAGCGCTTTTTTGCCTGACTTGAAAGTAAGCACATCGCCGTTTTCAAGAATGAAAATATTTTTCTGCTGAACGCCGAGTTCACGCGCTAACTGCGCATGGCGTGTAAGATGGCGGAACTCGCCGTGTACCGGCATAAAGAACTGTGGATTGACAAGCGAAAGCATCATCGTAAGTTCATCGCGTGAAGCGTGACCTGAGACATGCGTTTTTTCTTCCTTTCCGTAAACAACCTCACAGCCGAAGGAAAGCAGCCTGTCTATAGTCTGACTGACAAGCTTTTCATTGCCCGGGATTGGATTTGCCGAAATAATAACCAGATCCTTTTCCCCCATTTTAACGGTTTTGTGCATTCCTCTGCTCATCAGGACAAGACCCGAGAACGGCTCGCCCTGACTCCCCGTAGTAAGAATCACAAGGCGGTTGTCAGACATACGCGCCGCTTCTTCGGGAGAAATAAGTATTTCATCATTTGGAAGCTTTATACAGCCGAGCTCTGCCGCAAGCTCAACATTGCCAAGCATACTGCGTCCAACAAGCATAACCTTCCTGTTAAAACGCGCCGCGACATTAAGCACCTGCTGAATTCTGTGCAGATTACTCGCAAAAGCTGCTATTACAATACGCCTGTCCTTGTGAAGTCTGAAAAGTCTTTCAAAAGTCTGTCCGACAGTTTTTTCCGAAGGCGTCACTCCGTCTCTTTCCACGTTTGTAGAGTCAGACATCAGCATAAGTACACCTTCTTCGCCAAGCTTTGCGAATTTGGCAAAATCCGTTCTGACACCGTCAATCGGAGTCGGGTCAAGTTTGTAGTCGCCGGTATGCACGACAGTACCGACAGGCGTACGCACCGCAAGAGCCAGCGCATCCGGAATAGAATGACACACAGATATAAACTCAACTAAGAAAGCGCCGGCTTTTATCTTGTCTCCTCGCGTTATTTCATGAAATTTCGGCTGATACGCAGGGCACACTTCATCCAGTTTGTTCTGTATAAGACCGGCTGCCAGCCGTGTACAGTAGACAGGAACGTTCAGCGACGGAAGCACAAGCGGAAGCGCGCCGATATGGTCTTCATGCCCGTGCGTAATAAATATTCCCTTGATTTTCTTTTTGTTTTCTATGAGATACTGAACGTCAGGAATGACAAAATCGATTCCAAGCATAGTCTCGTCAGGAAATTTCAGCCCGCAGTCAACAACAATTATATCGTCATTCCAGCGAAACACCGTAAGATTTTTGCCTATTTCGCCAAGTCCGCCAAGCGGTATAATTTTCAGTTCTCCCTGCCTCGTTCCGGCGACCCTCGCCGGTCTGCGCTGTGTCGTAAAGTTCGTCATTAATACAATTCCCTCCAAGATAATATTTTACAACCTCACACATAAATTTTCCAGCAGTAAAAATTTGAAAAACAAATTTTTGCGCCACTTTTCAAAGTAAATGTAATAACTCCCTGGCGGGTTAGGTGTTGCATTTAGTTTGAATAGTGGTAGGCAGCACGGATTTTGGCACACCGCAATCGCTCGCTTGACAAAGATACAAATCACGCTATAATTTTTATCTGTTGTTGGGGTATGGTGCAACGGCAGCACGCCTGACTCTGGATCAGGTAATCTTGGTTCGAATCCAGGTACCCCAGCCATTTTCATACTTAGCGGTCCCTTCGTCTAGCGGTCCAGGATGTCGGGTTCTCAGCCCGTTGGCAAGGGTTCGAATCCCTTAGGGACTGCCAAAGAAAATTCCAACTCCCCTTTCGGGGAGTTGTTTTAGTTGTCAGCTTTTATCTGTCCGCTGATAAATACGTGCTGCGCGCTAAGCGCTAACCGCTGTACTTCTCAAACGTCAGACGTTTTCCGTCTGAGGAAATTTCCAGTTTATCACCAAAAACAATATCTTTTGAAAGCAGCCGTTCGGCAATTTCGTCCTCTATCATTGTCTGTATTGCTCTGCGCAGAGGTCTTGCGCCGTACTTCGGATTGTAGGCTTTTTCAAGCATAAATTCTTTGGCAGAGGCGTCAACCGTGAGTTCAATTCCTTTTGTTTCGGCAGTGTCAAGTACACGTTTCAAAAGCACATCAATGATTTTGTATAAATCATCGCGTTCCAGCGCGTTAAAGACTATCATTTCATCTATTCTGTTAAGAAATTCGGGGCGGAAAAATTCCGCCGCTTCCGCGAGCATGGCTGTTTTCAGTTTCTCATGGTCAGGTCTTGCGGAAGTTTCAGCAGATGAGCCGAAACCGAGGCTGACAGGCTTCACTTCTTCAGGAACGCCGAGATTGCTTGTCATAATTATTATTGCGTTGCGGAAATCAGCAAGATGCCCCTGTCCGTCGGTAAGCCGTCCGTCGTCAAGCAGCTGAAGCATCATATTGTAAACGTCGGGGTGCGCCTTCTCCACCTCGTCAAACAGAACTACCGAATAGGGTCTGCGGCGTATTGCCTCGGTAAGTTTTCCGCCTTCTTCGTAACCGGCGTAACCGGGCGGCGGTCCTATAAGTTTCGCGGCTTCATGTCGTTCCATGTATTCACTCATGTCAAGGCGTATCATTGCGTCGTCACTGCCGAAAAGGAAATTGGCAAGGCAGCGCGCAACTTGTGTTTTGCCGACACCTGTCGGGCCGAGGAAAAGGAAGCTGCCCAGCGGGCGTTTAGAATCTCTGAGTCCTGTTCTGGCACGGCGCACGGCACTGGCAACGGCATGAAGCGCATCTTCCTGTCCAATCACTGTTTTTGCAAGTTCTTCTTCCATTTTCAGCAGTCTGCAGCTTTCATCTTCCGTAAGCTGCGACACAGGAACTTTCGACCATGCGGAAACGGCTTCCGCAATATCGGCGGAAATAACTTCTGCCTTGCCATTGTTATCTGTGAGCTGGCGGATTTTTACTCTTGCCGCTGCTTCATCTACAAGGTCAATCGCTTTGTCCGGAAGGAAACGGTCAGTTATGTAACGTTTTGAAAGTGAAACAGCCGCTTTCAGCGCCTCATCGCTGATTTTAACTCTGTGGTGCTTTTCATAGCTTTCGCGCACCCCTTTAAGTATTTCATATGTGTCATCTTCTGATGGTTCTTCAACAGCAACAGGCTGGAAACGGCGTTCCAGCGCGCTGTCTTTTTCAATGTATTTTCTGTATTCGGAAATTGTTGTGGCTCCAATGAGCTGAATTTCTCCGCGCGCAAGGCTCGGCTTGAGTATGTTTGCCGCGTCAACTGCCCCTTCTGTTCCGCCAGCACCTACTATTGTGTGTATTTCATCAATAAAAAGAATGATATTCTCCGCTTCAAATACTTCCTTTATCAGCTTGGTAATTTTTTCTTCAAATTCGCCGCGGTATTTCGTACCGGCTACAAGTGAGGCAACGTTCAGCTGCATAAGCCTTTTGTTTCTCATGTTCTCGGGCACTCTGTCAGCTGCCATAAGCGCCGCAAGTCCTTCAACAACAGCGGTTTTGCCAACGCCGGGCTCACCGACAAGTATCGGGTTGTGTTTGGTTTTTCTGGAAAGTATCTGAATGACACGCTGAATTTCTTTGTCTCTGCCGATTACAGGGTCAAGTTTTCCTGCGGCTGCTTCTGCTGTTAAATCAGCTGCGACCTCGTCAAGCACAGGAGTTTCCGTTTGTGTCAATATTTCTGTTTTTGTTTTTTCAGGCTCTGTTTTTGACATTTCGCTTTTATTTTCATCTGCAACGGGAAAAGAGGCAAGCACGCTGCGCATTTTAAGGGCGGTAACACCGTGCGCGGACAATATTCCCGGACGGCCTTCCGCTTCTTCGTCCAGCAATCCGAGCAGTATGTGTTCCGTGCCTATATATCCGCTGTTAAGTTCCCGTGCTTCTTTCATGGCAAATTCAAAGACCGTCTTTGCCTCCTGCGATGTCGGCAGATCGGCGGAATTCAAGGTTTGTTCGCCCTGCGCCGCAACGGACAGAGCTTCGTTTTTAATTGCTCCGGCATCTGCGCCGCAGCTTTCAAGCAGCGCACAAATTCTGCCGCCGGCATCCTCTTCAAGCAGCGCGGTAAGCAGATGTTCCGTACCGAGCATTGCGCTTCCGTATTTTTTTGCAATATCGGCAGCCGCGGTAAATACTTTTTTGCTTTTTTCTGTGAAATCAAGAGCCATACAGTCCACCGGCCTTCTGTTTACTGCAGTGTAAGTCCAGTTAGGAGTTTCTGCAAAAGCTCGGCGCGCATTACGTCACTTTTGTACGGCGAAACGTCAAAAAGCGTCCGGCAGTTTTCTTCCTGATTTCTGAGCGCCACTTCTATCAAAAGGCGTTCTCTTGCAGAAATCAGCTCTCTGTTTTGCAGATTTACAAGCAGCCTTCTTGCTTCCTGCTCCGTGACGGAATTCCCGACAAGTTCAGAAAGATGTGAAAGTTTTTCGTCCACGTCTTTGAATGTAAGCTGCATAATTTTTATGTAGCCATGACCGCCCCGCTGGCTCTCGACAAGAAAACCGTTCTCAGGCGCAAAACGGCTGCGAAGCACATAATTTATCTGACTCGGCACACAGCCGAACTTTGCCGCTACGTCCTTTCTCCTCAGCAGAATACTGCCCTCGGAAGCATCCTGCAAAAGCTGTCCGAAATATTCTTCTATCGCTTTGGTAATGCTGTCGCTTTCAAACGCCATAGGAATCACTCCGCTCCATAAACTTACACAAGTTTATCATATTTGGTCAATAAAAATCAAGCAGGCAGCTGACGGCTGTCTGCGGAAAAAAGCAATGACCGGCAACTAATTTAGTTTACCTTTGTTTCCGTACCTGCTTTTATGCGTTTTATATTGGCTTTGTGCCTGTACGCGGATAAAACTGCAAGAGCAAATGAAGCGTAAAAATATGGCGCGGGCATTTGGAAAACAACTGTAAGCAGCGCAGCGGCAAAAAGTCCGATGATTGAAGCGGCGGAGACGTATCGCGTTGTTTTCATAACAACGTACCATACAGCGCCGCCGAGAAGCGCCGGCAGCGGAGTGAAGAAATTGTAAAAAAATATCACTCCGAAGGTTGTAGCCACTCCTTTGCCGCCTTTGAAATTCAGCCATACAGGATAGTTGTGTCCGAGCACGGAAAACACTCCTGCAAGAGCGACAGCCCATGTTCCCTGTCCGCACAACGAGGCAAGCAGAACAACAATTCCGCCCTTAAGCATATCAAAGAGCGCGATGAAGACGGCATATTTTTTTCCGAGCAGCCGCCCTGCGTTTGTCGCTCCGATATTGCCTGAGCCGAATTCTCTTATGTCCGTGTTTTTGAGATATTTTGCAAGCAGATAGCCAGTCGGGCAGCTGCCTGCGCAATATCCGGCAAAAATCCAAAAAAGTGTCATCATCTTTAAGAAAAAAGACGCCGCACGGCGTCTTTTTGTTATCTCTTAAGCGCTGCGATTACGTCGTTTGTAATATCAGTTCCGCCGTAATAGACAATGCTTTTGTTGACTACAACCGTTATGCCTTTCTGGCGCGCGACACGCTGTACTGTATCGTTTACTGTCTTGAGGACAGGCTTCATAAGTTTTTCTTCTTCCTGAGCCATTTCCTTCTGCATATTCTGCACTATTTGATTTTTTTTGCTTTCGTTTTTCTCCTTGTCAAAGGCAGCACGAGCGACAGTTTCTTTACTCTGTCCAACCTGTGCAAGCTGTCTCTGAGCCGCGACAAATTTTGGATATTCGCGAAGCACTTTGTCTCCGTCAACACAACCTACTTTTACGTCCGCAAATGCCGCCTGTCCGGCTGCAAGCATTGCAAATACCGCAAGTATTGCTGCAACAGTCTTCTTCATGTCATATACCTCCTGTTCTGTTTCGCAACCTAAAGCATTTTACTCGTTTTATATCTGTTTGTCCATATTTTTATCCGCGTCGGGCATGGGTATTTTTACTGATTTTTTGATTTTTATTGCTGCCGCGCGCTTTTACAAGGCATTTCGGCGCGTTTCCGATTAAATCATTTCTGCCTGCCCTTATCAGCGCTTCACGCACAAGTTCTTCATTTTTAGGCAGCCAATACTGCATGAGCGCGCGCTGCATTTTCCTTTCTTTCGCGCTTTTTGCGACGTACACTTCTTTTCCGCTGAATGGATCATACCCGCTGTAATACATACAAGTTGCGGCAGAACCCGGCGTTGGAGTAAAATCCTGCACCTGTTCAGGGCGAAGACGCGTGTCGCGTATAAATTCCGCAAGCATAACGGCGTCATCAAGCGTTGCGCCGGGGTGCGAGGAGATAAAATAGGGCACAAGGAACTGTTTTAAACCGAGTTTTTCATTGACCGCTGTATATTTTTTCATAAATTCAAGCGTAACTTCTCTGCCCGGCTTTCTCATAAGCGACAAAACCTTGGGGCTGACATGTTCCGGCGCGATTTTGAGCTGTCCGCTTATATGATGTTCGCAGAGTTCAGAAAGAAAATCATTGTTTCTGTCGGCAAGCATATAATCATAGCGGACACCCGAACGGATAAAGACTTTCTTTATTCCGTCAAGCGCGCGCAGTTTTCTCAAAAGCGAAATATAATCGCTGTGGTCTGCTTCAAGCGTGGCGCACGGCTTCGGGAAAAGGCAGAATTTGCCGCCGCAGGCTCCGCTTTTGCACTGCTTTTTGCAGGCAGGTTGCATAAAGTTTGCGGTAGGACCTCCGACATCGTGAATATATCCTTTGAAATCCGGCATATTTCTGAAACTTTCCGCTTCTGAGATTATCGATTCGTCGCTGCGGCGCTGAATTATTCTTCCCTGATGACTTGCTATCGCACAGAAGGCACATTCGCCGAAGCAGCCGCGGTGGCTTGTAATGCTGAATTTAACTTCTGCAAGCGCAGGTACGCCGCCGTGCGCGTCGTAATCGGGGTGCCAGCAGCGCGTGTAGGGCAGCGCGTACACTTTGTCCATTTCAGCGGTCGTCAGCGGGCGCGACGGTCTGTTCTGGACAATATGCCACGCGCCCTGATTTTGAATAAGCCTTTTGCCTAAATATGGATTTTGCTCCGCGTACTGCATGCGAAACGCTTCGGCAAAACTTTTTTTGTCGCCGCATATTTCGTCAAACGACGGAAGCACGACAGCGTCCTTTGCGTTGGACGGTTCATGCGTTTTCCAGCAGGTTCCTGCAACGTTTCTGATTGCGCTTACAGGCTTTCCCTCGGCAAGCGCGCGTGCTGTCGCAACAGTTGAAAGTTCGCCCATGCCGAATGAGAGAATGTCCGCGCGGCTGTCCGCAAGAAGCGAACGGCGCACGGAATCGCTCCAGTAATCATAATGCGCGAAACGTCTCAGACTTGCTTCAATTCCGCCTATGACAAGCGGAATGTCTTTCCATATTTCACGAATACGGTTGCAGTAAACTATTGTTGCCCTGTCAGGACGAAGTCCCGCTTTTCCTCCCGGGGAATAACTGTCGCCGTGCCTTTTCTTAAGCATTGCGGTGTAATGATTGAGCATTGAATCGAGATTTCCCGCCGTTACAAATACTCCGAAACGCGGACGACCCATTTTCGTAAAATCCTCCGTACCGCGCCAGTCAGGCTGGGCAATTATTCCGATACGAAAGCCTGCCGATTCAAGGCAGCGCGAAATTATCGCGTGTCCGAAACTCGGGTGGTCAACGTAAGCGTCACCTGAAATCAGAAGGAAATCAAGCTCCTCCCAGCCGCGTTTTTCCATATCGGCGCGGCACACAGGAAGAAAATTGTCTCTTGTAATCTTCAGTTTAACATTTTTTTCTGACATATTTGTCTCCAATCATAGACTATTATCCATTTCAGGTTTATTATTGTCGCGCGGAGGATTGCTGATGAACGAAACTATCACCCTGAACGGGAAAACTTACCCTGTACGGCGCAACGCAAGGAGAAAAAATATATCCGTGATTTCCGATATTGACGGTAACATTACGGTAGCTCTGCCGGCGCATTACAAAATCAGCGGCAAAACGGCAGAACTTCTGACTCCCCTGCTTGAAGAAATTATAAAACGCGCCAAGCCGATACCGCAAGCAAAAAAATATACCGATGGTGAAAAATTTCTGTATCGCGGCGCTGAATATCCGCTGAAACTTACCGGCAGCGTTCGAGCGCTGGAATTTGACGGCAATTTTTTCTTTATGAACAGCGGCAAAAGAAATGACGCGGGAAAACTTTTTGAACGCTGGTATAAAAGAGCGCTTGAAAACAGACTGTCGGAAATTCTTCCCGCGCTTTGCAAAAGGCTGAACGTTTCACCGGCAAAAATCACCGTAAAAAGCACTTCTTCCGTCTGGGGAAGCTGCAGCAGACGGGGCAATATTAGTTTCTGCACGAGACTTGCTCTGCTTCCGCGCGAACATTTTGAATATATCGTTGTGCATGAGCTTTGTCATCTGATACAGATGAATCATTCTGCAAAGTTTTGGGCAGAGGTTGAAAAAATAATCCCTGATTACAAAAAAATTCGCGCCGAGCTTAACAAAAACGGACATATATACAAGTGGTGGTAAAAATGGCAGAAAAATTTGAATATCCCGAAAATTTCATACGCTATCTCGGCACGGGCGGCGCGCGTTTTACCATGATACATCAGTACCGCGCGACAGGCGGAATGTGGATACGCTACGCGGGATTAAACGCTGTTGTTGACCCCGGTCCGGGCAGTCTTGTGCAAATCTGCGATGCTTATCCTGCGCTTAACCCTGAAGATATACGCGCGATTTTTCTCACGCACCGGCATATAGACCACAGCACTGACATAAACGTGCTGACGGAAGCGATGACCTCCGGCGGCTACAAAAAACAGGGCGAAATTCTGACAACACACGACGCCGCTTTTGAAAAAGACCCTGTGCTTCTTGCCTATTCAATGTCAAAGGTAAAAAAAGTTTACGAAATGCGTGACGGAGAGAAAATCAAGCTTGAAAACGGTGTTGTCATTGAGCCTGTGAAGCACATTCACCACGGCGTTGACTGTTTCGGACTGATATTTTCAAAGCGCGGTTTCCCTGTCTGGGGAATAATCAGCGACACCCGCCCGCTTGAGGAATTCAGCAGCCGCTACAGAAAGTGCAAATTTATTTCGCTTAATTCTACAATGCTGATACAGCGGCCGAACGTTGACCATTTTTCAATACCTGATGCCGCTGATTTTGTCAAAACAGCACACGCGGAACTTGTCGCGTTGTCACATCTCGGCAGAATGATTGCAGAAAAAGACCCGCAGAAACTTGCAGACGGCATATCAACACCGCGCACACGCGCAGTCGCCGCGCAGGACGGCACAATAATTGACCTTGACACGCTCAGAGTCTTCAATCCTCCGGCAAAAAGAAAGCGCAAGGTAAATTACAGGGAATTTAACGGGTAAAAATCAGCCGCAGCGTAAGCAGAACGGTAATCAGAACGTGCATTCTGACCGAATATTTTTCAAGCGCAAAGGCCGTTGAAAATTTGAACACGTCTTCTGCCGCCACAGTCGGGATGCAGAGTTTCGGGAAAAGAGCGTTCACCGATTTTTTATAAGCAGCATACTGCTCACCGAATTTTCCGCCGAGAAATTCTTCTTCCGCGGGAATGATAATCAGGCAGTAAAGGAGAAAAAACGCGGCACAGAAAGCAATCACCCAGCCCCAGCCTGCCATAACCGCCCAGCCGACGCCCATAATAAAGTTACCGGCATAAAGCGGATTGCGAACGTAAGCATAGGGACCTGAAGTGACAAGTTTCGGCGCGCCTATAACCTCAGTGCGGTATTCGGGAATATAGCCGGCAGCCCAAAGGCGGACAGCCTGACCGGAAAGTACAAGCAACAGACCGAAACAATATCTCGGCAACGAAAAACTTCCGGGGAAAATCAGAAAACCGAGCGCGAATATCCCCCAGAACAACCCTCTGCACTTGAAAGCCATCGAAGAAATTGTATTGTTCATGCTAATATAATAACATATTTCAGCCGTTTGCTCCATCGCTGTTTTTGCCTGCGCGACACAGCAGAAAGGAATGAAAATTTTGAAAAACGATTTTGAAGAACAGTATCCGCTGTCACAGAAAATTATCCGCGCCGCAGGGGAAGCCGTGCGCGATTTTGACATGATAAACGAAAATGACAGAATAATGATAGGACTTTCAGGCGGCAAAGACAGCCTTGTGCTGTCCCTCGCGCTTGCCGTTCTGAAAAAAAGAAGCCCCGTTAAATTTCACCTATCAGCCTGCATAATCGACCAGTCAAACGGCACGATGAAAACAACAGCCGTTCTTGAATTTATGAAAACGCTTGATATTCCCGTGCGCGTTGAGCCTCATTCCACATACGAAATCATCAAAGCACGGGAAGAACGGTCACCCTGCAGCCTGTGCGCGAATTTCAGACGCGGACTGCTTGCGACAGCAGCAAAAGAAGAACACTGCAACGTCATAGCCCTCGGACACCACAAAGACGATGCCGCCGAAACGGTTCTGCTCAATCTCTGTTACGACGGACATTTCAAATGCTTCCGCCCGAATATGTTTATGACAAGGACACAGCTGCGCGTCATCCGCCCGCTTGTTTACGTTGAAGAAAGAAACATCGCGCTTGAAGCCGAACGGCTTGCGCTGCCTGTAACAAGTTCCTGCTGTCCCTACGGCGCGGACACAAAAAGAATAACGGCAAAAAAACTGCTTGAAGAAATTGCCAAAGAAGTTCCAATGATAAAAAGCAACATCATCCACGCGCTTCAAAACTGCTCCGAGAGCGAAAGCTGGAAATAAAACACGGGAGGGACAATTCCTCCCGCTCTTTGTATTTTACAGACTCCTGACGCTATTTCTTAATAAGTTTCTTAAGTTCCTCAATCTCGCTTTTCAATGTTTGAATTTCCGCGTCCTGCGCCTGATTTCTCTTGTTTAGATACTTCACCTATTTTTTTCAGTTCGGCTCTCGTCTTTGCCGTTTTGCCCTTGCCGAATTTCAGGCTTACGCTCACATTGTAGGCATTCTGATTGCTGCCGACTGATGTTGACGCGCTGAGCATAAAGTTCGGGGGCGGGTTAATGCCGTCCGCGACATTGACTATTATTCTTTTGTTGTCCGCATTGTTATTTGTTTTTCTTGTTTTCTCTTGCTCATTTTGAAACATTTATCATCTCCTTCCACTTAGTAAATATGTTTTCAGCAGAAATTTTGGAAACACCAGCTGTTTTTTTGACACGGTGTAAACTCAGTTACAGTGCGGCTTTATCTGCAACAAGTGTTTCCATTTTTTGAGCAAAAAACATATTTATATAGTAGAGAGGGTTGTTAATTTCGCACCTCGCACTCCGCACCTTGCACTTCGGGAAACCAAAGTAATAAAGGGGGTAACGTTTCTAACGTACTGCGTATGCGACGGGCGGACAATAAATTAACGGCTTTCTCTAACGGGCTTTCTTTTCCGGCTGAAGCGGAGCTTCCCCAAGTTGTTTTCCGTTTCACTGGGGCGGAATTGAAAGACTTACCCGAAACAAATCGTAGGTTGC
>JAZRZG010000029.1:0-10205 GCA_045601305.1 Synergistaceae bacterium | reverse complement strand
GTTATTGTTCCGTTGTTTACAGAGTCTCCGTTGAGTATCAGGCTGCCGGCGCCGTTTATTTCTCCTTCGTTGTCCAGAGATGCTGTTATTGTGCCTTTGTTTGTCAGATGTCCTGTGTCTGCGACAATGACTTTGTTGCTGCCTGATACGCTGCCCGTATTGGTTAGTGTTCCGTCGTAGGTGAGGTTGCCGTTTAGAGCTGTGTCTCCGTTGATTTGAGCAGAACCGGCACCGCTTATTATTTTTCCTCCGCCGTTTGCGATTGTTATGTCCTGCGCGTAGTTGCCGCCGGCAAGGGTCAGTTCAAAGCCGTTGTTCAGGGTTATCGCGTTTTCTGCCGTTCCGTACAGCTCAGGCAGTGTCATCGCCTTGAGTTTGCCATTGTTGTAGGTTAAATTGAATCCGGCATCTTTGAAACTGAAGCTGTCCGTTCCCATGCGGTCGTAGTTTGTGCTGACTATTTCCGAATGCAGGTACAAATCCGCTTCTCCGCTGTAACTTCCGGAGCCGCCAAGTGTCAGTATGTGTTCCGCAGCTCCTGCTTTCATGAGCATGTAGCCGTCTGCCGCCAGCATGTCTGCGTTTCCGACCGAAGCCGCGACTCTGTTTGCCGTGTCTGTGTACCAGCTCGATACACCGGCTGCATCCAAAACAAGAGCTCCGCCGCCTATTGTAGGCGCCGCAAGCGAAGTATCTTTATATGTAATTTTGTACTGTGTTGTGCTTTCCTCTGTCGTTATCGTGCCTAATCCGGCAGCCTTTGCTCCGCCGCTGTTCGCGCTTAAAAAATAGATAGTGTCTGTGTTTTTTAAAAACAATATGGGGTGCGTATAATAACTGTTAGAGGCTCTCCAGTGGTTGTAATGCATAGCACCGCCGTTATCGACAGTATCACGCCATGTACCGCTCGTATCATCCATCCAATATGTGTGTCCCATGTTGCGGGCAGCGTTTGAGGGCAAGCTCGCTGCTTCACCGCTTTTAAACAGTCTCGTGCTGCTGGCAATATTTTTTTCCCAGTCATTCACTCCTGAGGCTGTCAACGTGTTTATATAATTGTTAGCCTGACTGCGTGCATTATCACAATTTCCTTTGTATATGGAATCGAGCTTAAACAGCGTAGTGTTGTTATATTTTGCCCATTTTATACCTTGGTAATATATAACGACACTGCCTGTGCCATACATTTGCGGTATATCGCTTATCGTTTTGAACACAGCTGCCGCAGCCGGTGAGACTGTTCCGAATACGAACGAAAGGAGCATTATTGCCGTCGCAGTCTGTTTGAATTTTCTCATTTTCTTATTTCTCCTTTATTTTATTTAAATATTTTTTTATCGTTTTGAGAATTTTGCGTATGCTGCAATACATCACAACCTGAATACGAGGTGACCTCGTACGCATATATATTACAACTGTTTCGCTTAAATATCAAGCCCTTTTTTGTATTTTTTATAACTTCTTAATATTTTTCTCGAACCGGTGTTACTTACAATACACAAAACTGTTGCGGCATTCTGCAGAAAGTAACTGCAAAACACAAGCTTTTTAGTAAAATATCTGAAAATCTTCAACAGAATAACAGTTTTAGTTTTATATTATTTCACCGGCTTCGGGCAAAACAAAACGGCTGAGGATAATCCTCAGCCGTTTTGTTTTTTGTTTAATTCAGTCAGTATTTACTTTTTTATAATGCCTTTGTCTTTGAAGAACTTTTCGGCGCCGGGGTGAAGCGGTATTGATATGCCTTTCAGGGCTGTTGCAAGTTTGATTTCTTTGCCTTTCTGGTGTACTGCCGCAAGATGCGCCGTGTTTTTGTACATCGCGTCAAGGAAGTTGTAGATGTCTTTGTCGGCAACTTTGCTGTTCGTGATGAGTATCGCCATAACGGCAGGGGTGTTCGTCTCGTGGTCTATGCCTTTGTAGGTTTTCGCGGGCACTTTGCTTGCGATGAAGAACGGATATTTTTTGTGGAGCTTGTCAAGAAACGCTTTGTCAAAGTTAAGCAGGTCAACGTCTTTTGAGGTTGTCAAATCCATGATCGAAGCTGTCGGATATCCCGCGACAACAAGTCCGGCGTCTATCTGGTTGTCTTTGAAGCGCGCCGAGGTCTGCGCAAAGTCAAGCGGGTTCGCTTTGATGTCTTTCAGGTCAATTCCGGCTGCGTTCAAAATAGCGTGAACATCGCCTTCCACTCCTGAACCGGGGGCGCCGGTGCCTACTCTTTTGCCTTTGAAGTCGTTGATTGTTTTGATTTTCGCATCCTTGGCAATGATGAACTGGATGTGTTCAGGATAGAGCGACGCTACGGCGCGGATGTTTTTGAGCGGTTTGCCTGCGAACATAAGCTCGCCTTTGGCGCCCCATGCCGCTATGTCGTTCTGTACGAAGGCTATTTCAATTTCTCCGCTGTTGACGAGGTTTGCGTTTGCGATTGAAGCGTTGCCTGTTTCTGCCGTGGCTTTGATTTTGCCTTCTTTTGAAACTGCTTCGGCAAGCGCGCCGCCGACTGCGTAATAGGTGCCACTGGTGCCGCCTGTTGCTATCGACATATAGGCCGGCGCCGCAAGGGCCGCTGCTGAGAAGAAAACTGCCGCGATGAGTGTGAGTGCTGCAAGGATTTTTTTGCTGTTTTTCATTTTTCTTTCCTCCTTGGAAATTTGTGTGTTTTGTGTGTCGTTGAATTTTTTATGTTAAACCGCTGCCGCGGTTTTAGCTCTTAAACGCTGTATGACGCATATTGCGGCAAGAACTGCCACGCCGATAAGGTCTGTCTTTGTGCCGGGGATTAAAAGCAGCATCGCTCCTCCGAGCGCAAGCGCACGAAGCGGCATCGCAAGTTTTGTCTTGTAAAAACCGATTGTTGCCATCGCAAGCAGAAATACTCCGATAAGCGCCGTTATAACTGCCTGAAGCATCGGTATCCAGTGTGTGTCGATAAACAGCAGCATCGGGTTGTAAACGTACACAAAGGGTACGATAAAGCCTGCAAGCGCAAGCTTGAACGCCGTGAGTCCCGTTTTCATCGGGTCTGAATTGGCTATTCCGGCGCCTGCGTAGGCGGCAAGGGCAACGGGCGGTGTCAGGTCTGCCGCAATGCCGAAGTAGAACACGAACATATACGCGGCTTTCGCGGGTATTCCGAGCTGCAGCAGAGCAGGGGCAGCCATTGCGCTTGTTATAATGAAGTTTGCGGTTGTCGGCAGTCCTGTTCCCAAAATTATGCTGGTTATCATTGTGAAGAAGAGTGTCAGGAACAGTTTGCCGCCGGCAAGTGAAACTATTGTGTTGGCTATTCTGAGCGCAAGTCCTGTCAGGGTGCTCATGCCGACAATTATTCCGACTGTGGCGCACGCGCAGGCTACGCTGATTGAGCCTCTTGCCCCTGCCTCAAACGCTTCTTTGAGCCGCTGCGGCGTGAGTCTTGTGTCTTTGCCGAGCCACGAAAGGGCAAAACTTATGATAATTCCCCAAAATGCCGCCATAAGCGGCGTGTAGCCTGAAACGAGGAGATATACTATGGCAATAAGCGGAAGAAGCAGGTAGCCTTTTTTCTTAAGCAGCGCCCATACTGAGGGAAGCTGTGAGAACGGTATGCCTTTCAGTCCGAGCCGCTTGGCTTCAAAATGTACCTGCACCATAACGGCAAAATAGTAAAGAAGCGCAGGGACTGTTGCGGCAAGCGCGACTTCAAGGTACGGCACGCCGAGAAGTTCTGCCATAATAAAGGCTCCGGCTCCCATAACGGGGGGCATAATCTGTCCGCCTGTGGAGGCGACTGCTTCTACGGCTCCGGCAAATTTCGGTTCGTAACCGACGCTTTTCATAAGCGGGATTGTGAACATTCCTGTTGTGCAGACATTGGCAACAGATGAACCGGAAACTGTTCCCATCAAGCCTGAACTGACTACGGCAACTTTTGCGGGACCTCCGGCAGACCAGCCTGCCAACGCCATTGAAAGGTCGATTATGAATTTTCCGAGTCCTGTTTTTTCAAGTACCGCGCCGAAAAGTATGAACATAAAGACAAAGGTTGAGGATACCTGAAGCGGCATTCCGAAAATTCCTTCCGTGCCGAGATACATGTGGTTTACTATGCGTTTTACCGTAAAGCCTCTGTGCTGAATGAGTTCCGGCATATATCTGCCGAAATAGCAGTAAAGCAGCGCAATTACCGCCAAAACGGGAAGTACCGGATTGGAAACTCTGCGTGTTGCTTCAAGCAGCGCCGCAATCATAAGGAAGCCCATTGCAAGGTCAAGCGTTGAGGGCATTCCTGCACGGAGGGCAATATCTTCAAAGAAGAAGACAATATACAGCGCTGAACCGGCAGCAAGCACCGCAAATATATAATCGTACCAGGCTATTTTTTTATGGTCGCAATGTTTCTGACTCGCCGGATAGAGCAGGAAAACAAGCACAAGGGTGAACGCAAGGTGCATCGCGCCCTGCTTCTGCGCTATGAGCTGTCCGAAGCCTGAGGTGTAGAAATGGAAACAGGACATTGCCGCGGCAATTATCGTTATCAGTACCGCCGACCAGCCTGCAAGGATGCGAAAACGTGACTCTGTGTCAAATTTTCTCATCAGTTTGCCGACGTCTATTTTTTCGCTGTTTTCTGCTGCAAGTTTTGTTTCTTCTGCCACGTCAATGAGTCCTTTCGTTATATCATCTGAATTGTCTGACAATTCTAACCGCTGTTGCAGACGGCGTTTACCGCGCCTCTGTCTTTCATGCTCAATGATTATACACAATAGTCTGACAATTTCAAGCGCAAAATATAAAAAATAGCGTATTATACGCTATTTACATAATTTTCTCACAAATGAATACAATTTAAGGTTTTGAAAAACAATGACCGGTAATGGCAATCGCTGTGAAATACGCGTTACTTCGCACTTCGGAAAAGCGAACGCAGCTAACGACTAACAACATTATATAAAATCCGGGAGTATAACTTCGCGGGGATATAAATAACGGGAAAAGATTTTTACCCCGTGTTCTATACTCCCGTGTTTTGTATTCCAGTCATTTATACACCCGTCTTCTGTACTCCTGTGTTTTGTACTTATGACCAACGACTGACGACTGACGACTTTTTCTGCGCCAAGCGTTAACCTTCACATATTTCTGCCGATTTCGACGCTCCTATGCGGGAGGCGCCGGCTTTTACAAGTTCTTCGGCAAAAGCACGGTTGTGTATTCCGCCTGAAGCCTTGACTGACATTTTTTCACTGACATTTTCTCTCATCAACGCGACATCTTCCGGCGTTGCTCCGCTTTTTGAAAAGCCAGTTGAGGTTTTTACAAAATGCGCTCCGGCTTTTTCTGCCAGCCGGCACGCTCTGATTTTTTCTTCACGTGTCAAAAGGCAGGTCTCGATGATAACCTTGACAACCGCGCCGGGTACGGCTTCGACAACGTCTTTTATCTCTTGCAATACATATTCATCGTCTTTGTCTTTGAGTTTTCCAACGTTGATTACCATATCTATTTCGTCTGCGCCGTCTGAGCGGGCTTTGGCAGCTTCCAGCGCTTTTATTTCAGCTGTATTTGCCCCGAGGGGAAAACCGCACACGGCACAGACCCGCACATCGCAGCCGGAAAGTTCGCGCGCGGCGAACGCAACGTTGCACGGGTTGACGCATACGGAAAAAAAACCGTGCCGTTTTGCTTCGGTACACAGTTTTGCTATTTCCTGTTCCGTGGCATCCGGTTTGAGGTTTGTGTGGTCTATGAGTTTTGCCGTGTTCATTTTCGTCCCCCGTAATAAAATGCCGTTTCAAATCCGGCATTTTTAATCCGCGGCAAGCGCAATACGAAACCGCAGAAAATTATGTTTTTTGCCGTTCAGTTCAAGAATGTAACCGCCGCAGCGTTCCGCGCCCATGTTTGTATAAAACTCTTCGCTGTTTTCATCGCACAAAATCTGCAGTTCTTCAGCTCCGACTTCTTCTGCCATTTCACAGGCGCTGAGGAACAGCGCTTCGCCTATTCCGGTGCCCATATAATCAGGCGCGACGCAAAGATATCTCAGCCAGTATTTTTCTTCGCAGCTTTCGACAAAGTAAAATCCTAAGATTTCTTCTGTTTCACTGTCTTCCGCAACATACGCAATGTTGTTCTCAATCATCGCGGGCTTGATGTCGAGTATATCTCTCAGTTCGTTCAGTTCACACGTATCAATTTCCGAATATGCTTTTGACTGCCAGGCAATATCGCTGAGTTCGTCAGCATCTTCTGCTGTTGCCTGCCGTATTCGAACTTCGTCGTCCAACATAAATTATCTGCTCCTTTGAATTTCTTATTTTTTTCAGAACTGCAAAGCCTTGATTTTTCTTATTTCATATTTGTCATATTTGTTTTTTCGGTCTGTCAGCCGATAACCGCAGTCCTTCAGCCAATATTTTATTTTACGCTTCGCGAAAGTTCGTGCACAAATTCCTGCAAAAGCTGCGGCAGTATATCAATCGAATAGTGAATGTTCAAATACTCGTCTTTACGGTGTGGATTTTCTCCCGACGGTCCTAAATTTACCACGGGCATTCCAAGCTGCAGCATGGCGTCAAGCGGCATGGAATAAATTCTGTCGCCGCCTGGCAGGCTGTTTTTGTAGCTGTCGGCGTCTTTGGGCGACAGTTTCGCGCCAAGGTAGCTGAGGTCGCAGAGTCCGGCAAACCAAGCTGTTTCTATAAGTTCTGTACCATATTTTTCTTTTGCTGTCACAATGAGGTTTCTTGCCGCCGCGACAATCTGACTGTCTCGTTCTTCACCGCTGTAATCTGTTCTTGCGGGAAGCCACGGCGGCAGGAAGAAACAGACAACGTAAGGATTTTTTATGTCTGCAAGCGACGCGAGTTTGTCCACAATTTTCAGTCCGCGAACTCGCATATCTCCTGCCGGCAGATTGTCTGTAAAATTCTTCATAAGGGCATCAAACTCACGCCCTGTACTGCTTCTTGCGGCAGTCTCAAGCTCTTTGAGCGTCAACACTTCAGCCGTTGGGATTTCAAAGGAGGCGCCGTCGTAACCGAGCGCGCATATGTCTTCACACGATTTCTTGAGCTGTTCAGCGGTTTTCTGCAAAGCTTTTGCCGCTATAATTTTCATTTTGCCAAGCAGCGTTTCCGGCGTGTCGCGCGTCACAAAGCAGTTAAAATAGGCGTATGCTCTGTCCGGTAGTGTCACGCTGTAATTGTCGTGCATTGTTTTCATGTCAAGGCATATCCAGGAGGTTTCGCAAAAATCCTCTGCAGGATCTGCCAGCATAGGATTACATTCTGCTTCCGCAACTATTTCGGCAGTTGCAAGCGCTGCTGAAAAGCCTTTATAGCAGGCGTTGACGTGCTCGGAAACACCGCGCGCGTAAAATGCCGGCATAAGTTTTCCCAAAGTGCCGAGATATATCATTGCTCCACGGCGGTTTGTGCAGCCTGCTTCCCCGGGCTCTGTGTCTATCGCGCAGAGATAATCAAGGTCATATTCTTCTTTAAGGCGCGCAATATACGGCAGAACTCCTCTTGCGCCGGCAGAGCTGTTTTCTTCGTCTCCGACAAACAGCGCCAGCAGATTAACGTCAAAAAGCGAGGTATCGCGCGCAAAATCTTCGATAAAAAGCGCGTTGAGCGCGGCGCCGGCTTTCATATCCATCACTCCGCGGCCGTAGAGTCTGTCAGTGTCCGTGCTGCCAAGTTTCTTTCCGAGTTCGTCACAGTCAAACGCATACGGCTTAAGCTGTCCGTAGCAGTCTGCCGAAACAACGTCAAGGTGCGCAATAAGAACTATCGTCCGTTTTGTTGTCTTTGCCGCGCGCACAAATGCGGCAAGCGCTCTGAGTCTGTATTTTGAGCCTTCAAGCGGGGTGTCTGGCAGCGTTAAATCGTCAGGATTTTCAGTAAAATACGGCAGGCGCGACAACCGTTCGTAAAGCAAATCAACCGGAAGCGATTCTTCTTCGCTTTCGGTAATGCTTGGCAGTTTTACAAGCTCTTTTATAAGTTTAAGAAGTTCGGCGCTTTTCAAAAATTAAGCCTCTCTCGGACGCAGCAGCGCTTTCATGTCAATTTCTGTCCAATCCTGAAGCCCCGGTATCTTAAACCAAAGCGCGAATTTGGAGGGTTCCGCAGCCAACTGATAAATTGTCAGTTCGTTCGCGGCGCCGCCGTTTTCAACTTTTGTATCCATAATGTCTTTCATAACCGTAACGTCGATTGCGCCTTTGAAATGTTTTGCAAGCGCAAGCAAATTATCGCGGCGCAAGCAGGTGCTGAACGATTTTTCGTCATCCGGACGAGGCAAGCCCCAGGAAGGCTCAGTAAAATGATTCGTCATAACCATAAGTCCGGGGCGTGTGTGTGTTTCGCGAAGTTTCACGCCAAATGTCGGCCATTCGTAGCAGCGCGCAATTCTGCCGTCGGTAATGCCTATAAGATAGGCAAATGACGCCTTGACTGTCTGAAAGAAATGTTCCGCATCGTCAAGCGTCTGGCAGTCAAACATATATTCAAAAAGTTCAGCCACTGAGGGGCTGCGGTTCTCAAAACTCAGCGCACCGCCTGAGAAAGCGGCGTTGTTCAGTTCCATAAATATGCCTTTTTCGTTCATTGCGTTGACTGCGTATATTTCTCCTGCCAGGCCGACGGTGACTGTTGAAAGCGCGCCGTCCGCAGGATGAAATGCCGCGAATACAAGATTTTTCGCGACGGTTTTGAACCACTCGCAGTAGTCATAATTTCTGCCGTAAACGAGGGCTTCCGAGGCATAATCTCCCCATACGGCTATACCTGCGCAGCCTGGTTGTATTTCTGCGGTGAACGCAATAAATTCTACCGCGTTTACAAGTTTGAGTTCGTCAAGTTCAAGTCCTGACGTTTCTGCCATACCTCTGAAAAACTCTTTGAATCGGAACGGATATGCCGCGTAAAGTTTATCGGCTGTTTTTACCGCTGTTTCTTTGCTGCCGCCGTCAGATTTGAGTACTTTAGCGCAGACAGCTCTTTCGTACATATCTTTTAACTCGCCGGAAAGCAGAGCGCCGTACTGCCGCCCCATCTCATGCCACGTTCCGTTCAAATCGACAACAGGCGTGATTCCGCTGTAATATTTCGTTCCCTTCTCAAACTGCTCCATAAAGGTCCACCTTCTTTTTGCCGTTTGTGTTATTATATTATACACTTGTTGGAGAAATTATGCCTGTTTTGGAGTGACCGGAATGGAAAATTTTGACTTTTTTGATTTTTTTGAGGCTTCGAAGACCGAAATTGCCGAAAAGGAGATTCTGCTTCGAAAATACGCGCAGCTTTTGCTGCAAGCGAATGAAATCGCGCGGCTCACCGGTCCGTCGGATGAAGAAACGTTGTGGAACGAACATATTGCGGACTGCGCGGCAGCGCTTCCGCTTCTTCCGCCGGAAGGAAAATTCATAGATGTCGGAACAGGAGGAGGGCTGCCGGGCTTGGTTTTCGCAGTATGCCGTCCGCGCGCTCACGTTACTTTGCTTGACAGCATAGCAAAAAAATGCGCGCTTGTTGAAAAAATGGCAGCTGCGCTCTGTCTGAAAAATGTTACGGTAATATGCTCACGCTCCGAAGATTTTGCAAAGGCAAATATGGAAAAATTCAATATCGTGACGGCGCGCGCTGTGTGCGCGACAGGCATACTTGCCGAATATCTTGCGCCGCTGGCAAGGATAAAAGGAAAAATCATCGCCTTTAAGGGACCGCGCGTCGTTGACGAAATTAACGAAATAGGGGCAAAATGGCAGACTCTCGGTCTTTCTTCACCAAAACTTATGCCGTACACACTCGGCGAAGCGAAACATTTTCTTGCCGTGTGGGAAAAAATATCGCAGACAACAAAAGGCATACCGCGCCGCCCAGGCATGGCGGAAAAATTTCCATGGTATAAAAGATAGACAGACCCAAAAAGAGCGGGCAGAAAATCTGTCCGCTCTTTTGCATCATAATCTCGCAGAATATTATTTCAGTCTGCCTTCACCGCCCATAAGCCTTGTCAGTTCTTCCAGTCTTTCAACCGGAAACGGCGGATTGGCAAGCGGTCTCAAAGCAATCGACACAAGCTTCAAAGGATTGTCGTCAGCGGCAATCCTGTTTGCGCTCAGCGCCCCGCATTTCTTGCAGCGGTGGATTATCGCCCACTCGCCGTTCTTGCGTACGAATACAGCCACAGGTTCCATATATCCGCCA
>JAZRZG010000028.1:0-2345 GCA_045601305.1 Synergistaceae bacterium | reverse complement strand
ACCGGTTTGCGTATTCCTCCAAGCATCCAGCAGAGCGCGGAAGCCGTGTATGCCATTGTGTCCGTGCCGTGGGAAATAACGAAACCGTCATATTTTTCATACGCTTCAACTATCGTGTCAGCCATTTCAGTCCAGTGGTGCGGCTGTATATTGCTGCTGTCGAGACTCAGCAGTTCGCGGTATTCAATATCGCACATTCCTTCAAGTTCCGGAATGAGCCGTATCATCGCAGCTCCGTCAACCGCAGGGACAAGTCCGTTTTCGCTTTCCTCTGAAGCTATTGTTCCCCCTGTTGAAATAAGAAGTATTTTCTTCATGCTACAGTCACCTTACCTTTTTGAAGCAAGTTTTTCGACCGCTCCGAGAGTTATTTTTGCGTAATTTTCGACTTCTTCTTCGGTAACGCGCGGAATTTTCCAGTGTTTTACATATTCTGCAGATACAACCATTGAAAGCACCGCAGAAATTTTCGGAAGTGTTCCTGCGCCGCGTACTTTGTCGTTTACTGAACCGGACATAAAGGTTACGCCGCCTGCATCTTCGCTTATAAGCTTTGCGATTTCAGCAACGTATTCCGCTTTTCTCGCGCAACAGTCCTCATATTTGAGTTTTCCCGCAAGTTCCGCGATTTTATCCGCAAACGCTGCCGTTGACCGAGCAAGCGCGCCTTCAGGCATCGGCATGATATTTTTTTCCAGCCGTGCAGGAAGTTCAAGTTCAGAAGCAGAGGCATACAGCGCTTCACCAAGCTCCGTGCTGTCAATTCCTTCTTGAGCACGAATCATCCATCTGTTTTCGGCAACGCTTTCCGCAAGTACCGGAATAAACGCTTTTGACTCAACAACAGTTGTCAGAACAGCGTCAAGCCCCAGTGTTTTCATAAGTTCGCCCTTTTCCGTCCAGTTTGTGTTGCCTTCATAATCCTCGTCAGGACCGATGCCTCCGTTTGTTCCGTTCACGACCAGCAAAATCGACACGGGAATATTGTTAATATCAAGTACAATTCCTGCGGAAACGTCATATTTGTTTTCAAATTTTTCCGTTGTAAAAATCAGTCTGTCCTTTGCCGTTTTTTTGAACGAATCAAGCACTGCAAGGGCGCAGGCTCCTTGAAAACATACCGGAAGTTCCGCGGCTCCTTGTCCGTATATTCTGCCGAATACGTCAACGGCGCAGTTCTGCGAATATATTGCATCCAACCCTTTTGCCGAAGCAATAATTTCCGCTTCGCGCGGCGTAATTCCCCTGCGCGGTGAAAGTGTCGCTCTGCCACCTTCTTCCGTAACAACCGTTACACTGTTTGCGTCAGCGTCGGCAAAGGCTTCGGCAATTTTTGTGCGTGTGGGAACAGCCTGCCTGAGAATGTACGAAGCCACGGCAAATCCGACCGAGTCATCCTGCACAAAACCGTTATAGCTATGCACATGTCCCACTCCGACGTGTCCGACAATTCCGTATAGTCCTTTTCTTTCAGATGACAGTTTTATTTCGGTCAAAAATATCTTCCCCTTTGCAAAGAGAAGCGAAGCAACTGCTTCGCTTCTCTGCCGATTGGCAATAATGATAATTTATTATGCAGAAATTCCTTTTTTCGCGTTGAAAGTATCTCTGTCAAGCGTTCCGAGCACTGCGGTTGTCGTAACCATTCCAACCGTGTCGCCGGTAACATTGAGCATTGTGTTAGGCATGTCTATAAGACGATAGATACCTGCGACCCACGGCACTATCGTAAGCGGAAGTCCCATAGATTGCATCATAATTGCAGACATCATAATACCTCCGCCTGGAACTCCAGCTACACCGGCTGCCATAATAATTCCAAGCAGACAGATTACGATAAGCTGACCAATGCCGAAATCAATTCCGAACATCTGCGCGGCAAATACAGCGTAAATAGGCATTTCAGCGCAGCATGCCTGCATATTTATCGTTGCCGCAGGTGGCGCGATAAGGTTGACAACTTCTTCGGGAACACCTGACCGCTCTTTTGAACATTTCATCGTCAGCGGAAGCGTCGCGCTTGAGCTGCAAGTTGAAAAAGCGAGAATCATCGCAGGGAAAACGTTAATGTAGTGCTGAATCGGGTTGACTTTGGCGACAAGGCAGAGCATAAGCGGAAGAATGATAACAAGAACGATTGCGTAAGCAACGTACTGCGTAAGCAGCATTTTGCCGAGTCCGGTAAGAACTTCCTTGCCGAGTGTGCCTGTAACATCTGCCATAAGGCAGAAAACGCCGACAGGCGCAAATTTCATTACCATTTCGACAACCTTCATCATAATTTCGTTTCCGCAGTTGAAAAAATTCTGAAGCGGCGCTTTTGCAGCGTTGTCATTGCTGAGAAG
>JAZRZG010000027.1:0-4933 GCA_045601305.1 Synergistaceae bacterium | reverse complement strand
TACAACCCGAACTGCAAACCGTACGCAGTATTTGACTGCGACAACTCAATCACAGTTCTCGACGTTGAAGAACAGCTCGCAATCTACCAGCTCGAACACCTCCGCTTTGCAATTAAGCCGCAGGATATGTTCAAAGTCCTCACCGCCGGTATCCCCAACATTGACGAATCAATGGGCGAAGACTGGGGCAACCTCACAGTTCGCAAAGCTGCCAACGACGTCTGCAAAGCCTACGCGAAACTTTACGCAAAAGGCTGGGTAAAAGCAGACCGTTCACAGGAAAAGAACATGGCAAAATGGATGGCGACAGATGACTGGAAAGAATTCGCAGCCAAAGCACGCTGGATGTATGACGCAATCTGCGACTACTTCGATGCAGCAGTCGGTTATCCCTGGATCACCTACTGGTTCGCAGGCATGACGCCGAAACAGGTGCAGGATCTCGCAGCCGAATCACACAAATTCTACGGCAACAAACCGGCAGAATTCTGGGACAAAATCACCTGGACGTCACCGGCAAACTACCCGTCAGAATGCGGACAGCTCAAAATCAAATTCAACAAAGGCGTCGGCGTAACGGCAGAACTCAAAGAACTCATCGCAGCTCTCGACGCAAACGGAATCGATATGTGGATCAACTCAGCATCACACCTTGATCCTATCAAAGCAGTCCCTGTCGTATTCGGTCTTAAAGGCGTAGACGGCATCGTCGCTATGACCAACAAAATCAAAAACGGCAAAATCACATGGGAATATGACTATGACCTCCACGCACAGACACAGGGCATAGGCAAATCACTCACAATCGACAAATGCATCCGCCCGAAATACAAAGGCCGCGGACCTATCTTCGCAGCCATGGACTCACAGGGCGACTTCAACTTCTGCACAGAATACAAAGATATGAAAGTCGTTCTTATCATGAACCGCGGACGTAAAGACGATGCAGGTATCCTTTCAGCAGTAGCAGTCTGGCAGAACAAAAAAGGCATCGACGCCAAAAAAGCATGGGCAATGGGCGACACGCGTTACTGCCTCCAGGGCCGCAGAGAAGCCGGCGCAGTCTGCATGCCGACATCATACTCACTCCTTCTCAAGAAGGAAGACAAACCTGTCCTTCTTTCAGAAAAAGCTGAAAAATGGCTTGAGAAACTCGAAGGCGGTATGACAGTTAAAGATCTCATCGACAGCGAAACAAAACTCAAAGGCAAAAAATTCTACGACGGTACACCGGCATTTGCAGGTTACAAAACACGTTAATAGAATCTAACGTCTGTAAAAGGAACTCCTTCGGGAGTTCCTTTTTTTAGTGCGTCGGTTTCATTTTTGCTGTATAATTTTATTCGGAGGGATTGTATGCCGCACAACAGCTTTACAGAAGCGCAGACAATGCAGTATCTGAACAGACTCGGCTTTGAAGAAAAGCCGCGCGTTTCCTTGGATACGCTGAGATTGCTGTTAAGCCGGCATCAGCAGACCATACCTTTTGAAAATCTTGACTGTATGGCGCAGAAAAAGCTGTCTCTTTCCCCCGACGCCCTTGCCGCAAAAATAACAGAAAAACCTCGCGGAGGCATAGGGCTTGAAATAAACAGCGCGTTTTATTTTCTGCTGAAATCGCTCGGCTTTAACGTCATAAGCGCTGCCGCGAAGCTTTTTGACCTTGACGGCGCTTTCAAGCCGGAGCTGCACAGAATAAACTGCGTTGAACTTGAAGGAAAAAAATATATCTGCGACACAGGACTGTACAGTGAAGTAGCGCGTATTCCGCTGCTTTTGGAGTATAATACAGAGCAGAATGACGGTGAAAACATTTACCGTTTCACAACGGGCGCGGAATATACCGTACTTGAAAAAAGGGAGACTTTCTTTTGGACTCCGCTGTACGCGTTTGATTTTGCGCCGGTCAGCGAAAAAACCTTTGAAACCGCTCTTAAATTTTGCGCGGAAGATGACGCGTCATCTTACAACAAGGCAAACAAGGTCGCGATACATAGTCACAACAGTTTTGCGTACATAGCCGGCGACACTCTGAGATACAGGAAAAATGGCAAGGTAATAAAACAGCTCTGCATTGAAGACAGACGGCAGATGAACAAACTGCTTGACGCGGTTTTTCATATAAATTTCGGCGAAGTTAAATACCTATTTTCAGAAAACACAAACCCAAAGGAGGAAGAAAAATGAACAAAGCAGTACTCGGTTTTATCGGCACAGGTGTTATGGGAGGAAGCATGGCAGGTCATCTGCTTGACGCAGGCTATGAAGTTCACGTTTACAACCGAACAAAAGCAAGAGCAGACAAACTTGTTGAACGCGGCGCAATCTGGGAAAATTCTCCGGCGGAAGTCGCAAAGAAATCTGATTTTATCTTCTCAATCGTCGGCTATCCGAAAGACGTTGAGGAGGTATATCTCGGCGAAAACGGCATAGTCGCGAACGCAAAAGAAGGCGCAGTCCTTGTTGAAATGACAACTTCAAGCCCGAAACTTGCGCAGAAAATCTACGAAGCGGCAAAGGCAAAGGGGCTCGGCGCTCTTGACGCTCCCGTAACCGGCGGCGACAGAGGCGCGCGCGAAGCGACACTGTCAATTCTTGTCGGCGGCGACAGGGAAGATTTTGAAAAGGCTCTGCCGTTCTTTGAAATCATGGGCAAAAACATTAAGCACATGGGCAAGTCAGGCGCCGGACAGTACACGAAACTTGTCAACCAGATTTTGATTACCGGTACGATGACAGGCATGTGCGAAGGACTTGCTTTTGCCAAAGCACAGGGACTTGACCAAGCGGCAGTCATAGACGCGATTTCAGGCGGAGCGGCAGGCAGCTGGAGCTTCTCAAACTACGGTCCGCGCATCCTCAAAGGCGATTATGAACCGGGCTTCTTCGTCAAGCATTACATCAAGGACATGAAACTCGCGCGCGAAGCGGCAAAGGAAATCGGCATTGAACTTCCCGCGCTTGACCTCACGCTTGACCTTTACGAAAAACTCGCCGAAAAAGGCTTTGAGGACAAAGGAACACAGTCGCTTTACAAACTGTACGAGTAACCGCGGAATATCTAATTCGCGCCTCAAACTCCCGCCTTGCGGGAGTTTTTTGTTTTTACGAAATAAGTCCGCCAAAAATTTTTCGCAATTACTAAATTTTGCCACAGAAAAGTTAAAGTACATCTGCCGCAAAAGATTTATTTCCCTAACAGCCATTCGGCAGCATTGATGATTTTAATGCCTTCGTACAGATATTCAGGCTGACCGGTGCGTGCTATGACCATTTTCGGATAAGCATCGCGTATCTGAAGCAGCGGAGTAACTTCGCGTTTGAAGGTTTCAGGATTATCAAGACTATCAGCAACCTGAATGTAAATTGTTTCGTCCCGTTTCATGGCTGCAAAGTCTATTTCTTTCGTATAGAGCATTCCCGTGTAGAGTGTATAACCTCTGCGAAGCAGCTCTATTGCGACAATATTTTCAAGCATTCTGCCTCTGTCAGGATTTTTCCTGCCTAATTTGGCATGTCTGAAAGCGTGGTCTGCCAAATAATATTTATTATTGGTGACAAGATATTTTTTACCGTGTATATCCCAGCGGTTTATCTTATAGAAGGCAAATGCGCCGGCAAGATAATTTATATACTGACTGACTGTTTTTCTGTCAATTTTGTCGTTGTTTTTCCGCATATATTCGGCAATATTGGCAGGAGACACAAGGTTTGAGATGTTGTCCATAAGATAATTACTGATTTTATCAAGTACAGAAACATTTCTAATTTTGTATTTCTGTCTAATATCACGCACTATAAGCGTATCGTAAACAGAGGAAATGTAGCGGTATCTGTCTTCTGCTGCCGGATACACGTAGGCACCTGACATTCCGCCATACAGCATATAATCATCCAGTGCTCTTTCAGTTCTCTGAGTACCGAAATATTTTATATATTCGCTGAACGAAAACGGCAATACCTCTATTTCAAAAGTTCTCCCCGTAAAAAGCGTGGCAAGATCACTGCTGAGAAGAAAGGCATTGGAGCCTGTTATGTAGATGTCATATTTTTCAGAAGCGTGAAGGCTGTTAATCGTTCTTTCAAAGCCTTGGCACATCTGAACTTCATCTATAAAGATAAAATTATTTTTTCCCGCAACATAAGCATGTTCAATGAAACTGTTGAGCGCGTGATATTCCAGCAGCCATTCGTTCTCTGCGAGACTGAGATTTACATGAATTACGTTGGCATCCGGCACATTCTGCTTTATAAAGTCTATGAACGCTTCCATAAGCTTTGATTTTCCGCACCGGCGTACACCGGTTATAACCTTAATGTCAGGCGTACCCATCACACGCTGCAGTTGCTCCATATAAAAGTCACGCTTTATAAGTTTCATCTTCATCACCAATAACAATTATACTATTCTATTCCCAAAATTCAACACTTTTTCATATTTTGGGAATAGAACCATTCCCAAAATAGAAAAATAGGCTTGACAACGCGCAGTTAATGCGTACAATATGAGTTACGGAGTTCTGTTGTATGCAGAACTTGAAAGAGGAGTGGCTCAGCCGTATAAGTGGGCGTGGAAAATAAAGCGGGGCTGCTGCCCTGCTTTTTTAAGCAGGTTGATCTTTCCCGGAATGGTCTTTACTGCTTCTTATCAGTCATTGCTTCTTATAAACCCTTGCTATTACTGCCTCTGTGGGGGTCATATAATTTTCTTGCATATTTTTAACATTTTTTTGAAAAAAGGTATTGACATTACAGAAAATAGGAGTAAAATATTTTCTCGCTGTCGGGTTTATCCCCTCAGCCTGCATTGTTTGGTACAGCGGCGGGAGCGTGACCGCGCAAAAGTTTCACCCACACTGTACATCGGTCTTTACATTTGCAGTTTTATTAAAAATCGTAGGTTGCGCTTACGTGTCAGTGCCGGACGGGATTA
>JAZRZG010000026.1:0-7782 GCA_045601305.1 Synergistaceae bacterium | reverse complement strand
GCGTCATACCTTCGAAGAGGTAACTCGTCCACGGGTAGCCGATTGCTGTTGAGTAGCTGCTTACGATTGCATCATGGAGCCACCAGACTTTTGTCGCGAATTCTTTCCAGTCGTCTGAGTCGATCCATTCTTTCATTTTGCTTTCTTTTGAGTTGTCCGGTGCAACGTAGCCTTTATCATAGAGTTTCTTGTAGGCTTTTGCTGCGTCTCTTGCAACTTTGGCAACCGTCAGATGACCCCATTTTTCGCCGAGGTCCATGTTGACATCAGGAATACCTGTCGTGAGAAGCGTGTACATACGTTCCGGTTTGGCTGCAAAACGAAGGCGTTCGAACATATAGAAATATGTTTCCTGACCGACGTCGTTGATTGAAACCGTGTTGTCGAAGTCAAATACTGCGTACGGTTTGCAGTTCGGGTCGTAACCCTTGCTGTTTTTGCCATACATATCGAACATCTGGTTGATGACTTTTTTGGTGTTCGGTTCCCAGTTTTTGCTTGTCAGATATGCTGTTTTGCCTGCCGCAAACGCAACTGACGAGAAAATCATGGCAAAAATCATGGCAAATGCAAAAATTCTTACTGATTTTTTCATTGGTTGTTTTCCCCTTTCTGATTTTGTAGTGCTTACTATGTTGATTGTTGCCTGGTGCTTATAACTGTTTCAACTGCAGCTTACAGACCGAAAACTTTTGGCAGGACAAGTTTCGGCAGAGTGAGCGACAGCGCAGGCACAAATGTTGTGAGCAGAAGAACCGGCAGATATGCGAAAATCAGAAGAATAAGAATCGGTTTGAGCATTGTGTTGATTTTCGCATTGCAGATACGTCCGCTGAGGTAAAGCATAGGCGCCGTAGGAGGCGTAAGGTTGCCAAGTCCGAGATTGACACCGAGAATGGCGGCAAAGTGAACAGGATGCACTCCGAGCGACGTAACTATCGGAAGCAGTATTGGCGTGCAGAGAAGAATACCGCTGACGTCGTCCATAAGCATACCTATGATAACCATAAATACGTTGACAAGGATAAGAATGATATATTTGTTGTCGGTGATGGAAAGGAGCCAGTCAGCAATCTGCTGCGGCACGTCTTCCATAACCATAAGACGGCTCATCATCATAACCATGAAGAACATGACCATAACAACGCCTGTCGTGGTGCCTGTTTCTATGATAGCGTCCTTCAGCCCTTTAAGATCCATTCCCTTGTAGATGAAAAGACCGACAGGGATAGCGTAAAGAACGCTGACAGCGGCAGCTTCCGTCGGAGTCATTATACCGCCGTAAATACCGCCGAGAATGATGACAGGCATAAGCAGCGACGGGAAACCGATTTTGATGTTCTTTCTCGTGCTGATAAGCCATTCAGACATTGTCTGTTCTTCTCTGACCTTAATCGGCATGTGTCTTGTCATAAACGCGTTGCAGGTACAGAGCAGTATGACAAGAAGAATGCCGGGACCTACTGTTGCAAGGAAGCAGGCAAGAACAGACGTGTTGCTTGACCAAGCGTAAAGAATCTGCGCCGAGCTCGGCGGAATAAGAAGACCGAGCGGGCAGGCAGCCGCAAGCAGTGAAGCAACGTAGCCTCTTTCGTAGCCGGCTGCAAGAAGTCTCGGCTGCATCATAGCGCCGATACAGGAAAGCGTCGCCGAGGCTGAGCCTGAAATTGAACCGAAAATTGCGCTCGTAACTACGGAAACCGCGCCGAGTCCGCTTCTGATACGGCCGGTGAACGATTCTACAACACCGATAAGCGCTTCACCGATTTTACTTTTTTCCATAATACCGCCGGCGAGGATAAACAGCGGCATGGCGAGAAGAACGACGGAGTTAATCTGACCGTAGGCTGCGCTGAGCAGGAAGTCAGTCTGATAATCGAGCGAAAACGCAAGCCAAATAACAGTTGCGCCAAAAGAGAACGGTATGGGCATACCTATGACAAGACAGACTATAAGTACGCCAATTCCTATAAGTACCTCAGTCATCAGTCATTTCCTCCTTTAAGTGCCGCAAGCTCTGCCTTTGTGGGAGCAGTAATTTCCGGATACTTTGCTTTCAGTCCTTCAGAAACATAATCGCCTTCCTGCGGTTCGGTATAGTAGCCCTTGCCGAAATACGTGCGTATGTTTCTGAAGAAATAATAGCCGTGATAAAATTCCATCAGCAGCATGCCGAGGAATATAGCGCTGTGTGAAATGGAAATAGGTATTTTCAAAGATGTAGTAAGCGGGTTTTTCTCAAGCGAGAAGATAAGCATCTGCGCTGCCCAAACAAGCACGACAGTGTTGACGGCAAGTGTAGCAAACTCCGCAAGAAGCCCGATGGCATCTTTTATTCTCATGTTTTTGATATACATCTTCATAAGGTCTGCTTTGATATGGCTGTTTTCGTAACTGCCGTGAGCAGCTCCGATGAAATAAAGCCAGAAAGCAAACAGGAGGATGATTTCGTCCGATCCGTAGAAATTGCTGCCAAGTATGTAGCGCATAAAAACCGCGGCGATAATCGTCAGCGTTGACATCATATTGCAGACAACGATAACAATACGCGTCAGTTTAAGCAGCAGTTTCCAGAATCCGGTATCCTGTAAACTCATTTGTTGCCGCACCTCTTTCATGCAAAATTGCAGAAAGGGCGTCTCCGTGCAAAAACTTAGGGAGAGTTCGCACGGAGTTACGCCCGAATAACACTTTGGTTATTTGACTGAATCTGTAAGTTTCTTAAGCGTATCAGCGCCGATGTTCTTTTTGAGTTTCGGCCAGGTAACTTTTCTTACCTTATCAACGTAGGCTTTCATTTCCTTCGCGTTGAGCGTTTCAACCTTTATACCGTATTTCTTGAGATCGTCGATTGCTTTTTTGTCGAGCTTTTCGGCAACTTTGTAGCTGTTGTCAGCTTCCTTGCGGAAAGCATCCGTGACAATCTTCTGCTGCTCCGGCGTAAGTTTTGCGAACGTCTTTTTGCTGGTGAAGTAACCGATGTTTTCAGCAAAAATGTTGTAGCAGACGTAATGTTTGATAACGTCGCGGAAATCGGAATACGCAAGCTGCGGCGTAAGACCGATAGCGCCGTCGCAGACGCCTGTCTGCAATGAACTGTAAAGGTCTGAATACGGAATTGTCGTTGCGCCGAATCCCATGTCATTTACAACGAGGTTATAAACTTCAATTGCAGGCGCGCGAACCTTTGAAGCCTTTTTGGCTGCCGCGTCTTTGTAGTTGGCAGGGAGTTTCGTGTAGGCAATACCGATAAGCCCTTCAACATAGATACCCATAAGCTTGACACCGAGCTTGTCGTGAACCTGTCCGTAGGTTTTTGAGAAGTATGACTGCGGTCCGAAAACTTTCGGAAGATCATTGTAGCCGGCAACGAGATAAGGGATGAAGTTCATCTCAAGCTTTGAGTCATATTCGCTCGGAATAGGGATAAGAGCCATGTCAACAGCGCCTTTCATAAGGTCCTGATAGGTAACTGTGTAGTCGCCGAGCTGACTTGACGGATAAATCTTAATCTTGAGTTCACCCTTTGTCTTTGTTTCGATTTCCTTGGCTATGCGCTGAAGTGATGCGTAGCCCGGATGTGTCGTGTTGTAGTGCGTGGCAAGACGGAGTCTTGTTGTCTTTGCTTCTGACGGAGTTGCCGTAAAGCAAGCAAACGCCGCTGCCAGAAGAAGAACTACCGCGGTAATGCTGAGAATTTTCTTCATACGTACTGCACCTCTCTCAATTTTTTTAGTGTAGCTGAAACACAGAAAGCCTGCAAAAGCGAAACCGCTTTTACAGGCTTACTTACAGTTAGTCGCGCACGCCTTCGCGGACGTATTTGATAAGCTGCTCCTTGTTCATGCCGGCGATACCGAGTTCCTCCGCCGTAAGACCTTCTTTGCGCCAGTCCTTTTCATGAATGATGTTGTAGATGTCAATGCAGGAATTCGTTGTCGGCATTGCAACACCGAGGATTTCGCCGACTGCCGCCCAAGGAACAAGACCAAACGGGCAGTCTTCCGTGAGATATCTGTCCCAAATGCTGTTGGGACCGCAAATCGGGGTGAGTGAGATTGCGCCGTGTCCGGCTGCGTAAAGCTGTTTCCAGTTGAAGCCGATCGGCATGCCGCTGAAATCTTCCATAGGTGTAAGGAGATATCCAAGTTCCTTGCCGACTGCCTTGCGTTCCTGGTCGAGAACGATGTTCACTTTGCATGCTGACGGCGTCCAGCCGTGTTCATAAACGAAGAAGTTGAAGAGATGATGTTCAATCGACGTTACGGAAAGGAGACACGGACCTGTATGCCATGCAGGGTTGACGATTGAAAGACCGCTTTCGAGAACGTCATTATAGACCTTAACGAACGGGAAGAGGTCTTCGCGCATTTCGTCGATAAGCGCGGGACCGGCGCTTGCAGGCATAAAGCCGATGTTGACATCGTTTCTGCCGTAGAACTCTACTCTGCCTTCGCCTTTAAGACGCGTGTCGTACGGAAGGTTGTTGACATCGGCGATAACAGGGCAGTCCTTTTCTCCGAACACCTTGCGGAGCTGCAGTGCCGCAAATGCGCCGGGGAATACAACGATAATCTGATCTTTTTTAACCTTGCCTTTGAGGAGCTGTGCATAACCAGCGTGTGCGAATGCAGGTGTAACGATAACAATGTAGCGGCATCCTTCGATTGCCTTTTCGATATCGTCAGTTACCATGTTGAGTTTTACGGGACCCGGTTTTTCGAACAGACCGGTCATTTCGATTGTCTGCGTTTCGAATACCTTTTTCATCTTGTCCTTGTACTGCGGCATTTCATAGAAATTGACTGTGTGTCCCTTCACCGTGAAATCGGCTGCCATTGTATGTCCGCCGTTTCCGCCTCCGAGTATTGCTATTTTTTTCGGTGTCATTTTATAGACCTCCCATAGATAATGTTGGTATAGTTGTTTTTGCCGGCATTCAACCGACGGTAAAATTATAATTTAGACCTCTCAAACAGACTATATAGAATTTTGCTAATTTTTTATAAAATACAGCCGTTTTTTTTGTAACAATAACACAACAAACACGCAGGAACACAGCAATGACAGGCACGGATACAATATGCGGTTTTCTCTGCCGTACACTGCTAAATCTGTTTTGAACACAAGGCTATGTAGGCGGCAACTGCATTGTTAAAAGTACGCAAATCAAGCCCCGTCACCTTTTCAAACCGGTTCAGCCGGTAGCAGAGCGTATTTTTGTGAATATTCAGCCGTCTGGAAGCAAGCGTCTGGTTAAAATTAGACTCGCACCACACCCTGACCAGCTTTATAAGTTCCGCAGAGTCCCGCTGCTGCATAAGGTCGCCCATATACTCCTCCACAAAACCGTCGGCAGCGTCCCGCGGTATGCGGCAGGTAAGCTTTTCAAGGTTAAATTCATCTATAAACAGACAACCCGTCTGCCGCCGGTCAATGGCAACCTCCCAGGCAAGTTTCGCGTCCTCATAACTTTTCTTAAGCTCCTTCGGAGACACCGCGCATCTGCCAAGACCGGCAGTAAGCCTGTATCCGCACTGCTGAAGTTCCCCACCGAGCACGCCGCATTTCTGTTTAATCAGCTCCGCGTAATTATCCTTCATCTCCTTCAGCGAAACAAACACAACGTAACGCTCCTCACCGACACTTATGCGGATATCCTCGGCACTGCCGAACTGCTGCTTTACCAGCACGTGATAATCAAAGCCAGAAACTAATGACAGCTTCTTCGACCGTTTAGTGTCGGCGGCAGGCACGTTGCGGTAATCCATGAAAATTGCCGCGCGCGGAATTGTCATATCATAGCCCAGCATTGTGCAGTGCGAAATAAAACTCTCCTCAGACACAGCGCCGCTGTCTATATTGATAAGCCCCCGCAAAAGTTCCAGCCTGTCCTTGTTTTTCAGAATTGCGGAATCCTTTACAGCCTCAGTCCTGACAAGCATCTCGGCAAACAGCTTAATCAGATTGCCGTATTTCAGCACCTCGTCAGGAGTACCCGTAATACCCACAGTTCCGACAACCTCATTGTTGAGAACAACAGGCATCGTAATCCCGTGCTGCGTTCCCTGAAGCTTGGCAGCCATACTTTTGTTGTGATAAAGCTGGCGGCAGTATTTCATCGCCTCAATCGATGCCTCGTGAAAATCGCCGAGACGGTTCTCCTGCGACGAGCCGATGATTATTCCCTTTTGGTTTGTAATAATGACCGAATAATTGATAATACTGCTTGCCTGCTTGCAAATACTCTGCGCGACACGTTCCAGCATAGTTCACAGCCTCATTTCAACCTTGGATTGACTGTTTCATATTATAACCGCTTTGTGACAATGATACAAGATATTAATCTAATCCGCGCCGTCCGCTCTACTCTAAATAAGATACTTGCATTACTTGCGGCAATTCAGTACAATATATATGCAAAGACAGTTCAGCCCGATTATTAACCGAAAAGGAGACCTTACCGATGAACCTGAAAAAACTCGCAGCAACAGTCCTGATAGCATTCGTCGCAACAACGTTCGCAGCTTCCGTATGCTGTGCGGCTGCCGAAAAAGCGCCGAAAGTCAAAGAAAGCAAACAGACAAAACAGCTTCGCAGCCAGTTCCAGAAAATAATGCACAGCTGGATTCGTTCAGAAAACAGACGCGATTCCGACAACAGCCAGACAAGCTACGTGGAAGTCGAAGCAGCCTTTTTCTCCCCCGAATACATCGAAGCCCACGTTCAGGATCAGGCGCAGAAAAACCTTTGGACAGAACAGGAACTTGAAGACTACAAATACAAATATCTGCAGACACTTCAGCTCAACAAAATGATACCGTTCCTCATTCACATCGACAACGCCGCAGAAGCAATGCACATGGCGCCCTTTGACAACATCGTCAAAATGCGCGTAGGCAGCAAAACCTACAAGCCGGTGGACTATGACAAACGCTTCAACTTCCGTCTCATGGGCGAGATAGAAGGACTTGTATTCTTCCCGCGCTACGACGAAAAGACAGGCAAACCGCTTATCCCCGAAAAAGGCGGCACAGTACAGCTTGAATTCAACTCCTTCATGAGCCCCATACTCAAAAGCAACATAAACCTCATGTGGTCACTCGGCAACCAGGACATCAACAGACTGTACGAAGGCAAAACAGCGGCACGCCTTGAAAGCGACCGTATGCTCGAACGCCTCGAAAAAGTCAGGAAAGAAAAAGAAGCAATCGACGCAAAAGCAGGCACAATGCAGCAGGAAATCGACACCATCCAGAAACGCCTCGACGAACTGCAGAAACAGCAGTAACATAGCGTCGCATAAATACAAAGACACAAAAAGCGGGGACTGATTTAATTCAGTCCCCGCTTGTGTTTTTCAGCGTACCATCACAGAATGCAAACATAAATCTGCAAAAGGGTACGACAAACAATGCCCCTTCGGGGCGCTGACAGCCGACAGCTGACAGCCGGCAGCAGCAGGCAATAGACAATAAGCCAAAAATTAGTGAATAAATATCTTTGCACCATAACCTATTCGCCTGTTCGCCTGTTCGCCTGCTCGCCTATGCTTCTAAAATTCTTCCGACTACTTCCTACTGGGATAAGTTCAGCCAATGTTGCACATCCCCGTCACGTTCGTTTTCACCGGAAACCGCGGGATTCTAAGTTATCCTGCTCAAGTCCTACGGAAGCATTGGTCTCGTGTCTCAGCTCCGAAGCCCGACCGCTAATTACCGTGCCGTTACCGAAGATCTTCAGCGCTTTAGCTTAAAGCAACGGACTTACCGCCGTCTGACG
>JAZRZG010000025.1:0-9856 GCA_045601305.1 Synergistaceae bacterium | reverse complement strand
CAATCCTGAACCCTCGAAAGCGTTTGCTTTCGAATTTTGCGCGTAAAGCCTCGGAGGAAGCGGCAGGACAGCCTTCAGACTAAACGTTTTGGTCTTGCCGACGTGGACTTTTGACGCTCCCGCTCTGTCGCTTGTGCCTGCCGTGGTGTAGTTAAAATTCGCCGTGAAGCTTCTCTGGTCGGGCGTAAGAGCGCGCAGCTTTTTGCTGTCTAATCTCCATACCCAGTCAGAAACAACATTGAAACCAGTTCTTGAAACAGCGCTTGTGTCTTCCTGCATATTTCCGTGGCGATGATACTCTCGGCTCATTCTGCGGTGCGGGTCGTTAAAATCGTAGAACTCGTAACGGACGGTCGGCGATACATATTTACTTCCGATTTGATACACACCGGACTCAAGGTAGCAGTCTTTAACCGTTCTTGACCGTGACGTGGATTTGCCGCCGCCGGAGTTGAGTCCGATAGCGCCCATTACCATGCTCGGCTTAAGTGACTTCTCCTTAGTGATCCATTGCGGAGTGAAACCAATATTTCCGCCTATGTTCCACGAAGACGTTTCCGAAACATTTTTCTCTTCACGCGTACTCTCAGTCGGGCTGTACTTAATCAAATCAAGCTCTGCGTTGTTGAGTTCGTTCGTCGGCACGGCGTTTGTTGACAGCTCTTTCATATAGTTAAGCCAGAACGAATCCTTTCTGAACGCAGAATAGGTAACGCTCCACGCGCGGTAAATGCCCCTGTCTTCCGCCTGACCGGCATTGTAATAGTTCGGTTCGGGGTAGCCGTGGTAAATATAGTCGCTGAAATACCAGAAGAATTTTTTGTCTCTCGGATTATTTCCTCTGAAAAGCTTTTCTACTTCATCAGCATTATAGGTGTACCAGCCTGTAAGCCACGCGTCAAGTCTTTTGCGGTTTGTATCGTACACATAGTTTCTCATTTCGGCGTTTGACGGGTCGGCAACGGCGGTGTACTGAACGTAATAGTAATCCGTATCGTCTTCAAACTTGTGAATTGACCAAATCATTATCTTTGGATTTACCGGCGCCCACACAAAATGCGGGGTATCAAAATCACCTTTTCCGAATCCGTCATGCACTTCAGATTTAGGGTCAAACATCGGTTTGCCGATGATAGTCGCGCCGATGCACTTCGACAGTTCGTTCACGGAGTTGGAGTCTCCCGCAGCGTTGCGGACAACCTCCTCGCTGCCCTCGTTGGCAAGCTCGGTTTCCTGTTCTATGCCTTCATTTATCCATTCGACAAGCTTTTCTGCGTAGCACTCCATTACCTGCTGTTTTCTTTCTTCGGCGGTAAGCACGTGTTCCTCAGGAGCCTCGCCGGACGCTTCTTCAACGTCCTCTGCGTCCGCGCCTCCCTCTTTTTCTGCTTCTTCCAGCACTTTTTTCTTTTCTTCTTCCGTCGGCTCAATGACTTTGACTTCCTCTGTTACTTCAAATTTCTTTTCGTAATCCTTGCCGAGCAGATAGATGTGCGTGTGTCCGCCGTGCGTTGAAACAGCCGTGAAATATATTCCGTCGTCAGCGCCGTAGTTGTCAAGCGGCGTGCCGAGCATTTCGCCGAACTGTTTAAGCTGTTCCTTTGAAGCGTCTTCAAAAGCAACGACAGAGCCGGAATCAAGGGCGTTTCCAAGATATTCCAGCTGTTTTTCATCAATGGCGGCTCCTTCACCGACGATAACAAGCCTTGCCGGCGACGAGTCGCTCAGCGTTTCAAATACGATGCCCTCTTCTTTCAGTTCCTTTTCAAAAACCTCGTCAATTTCGCCGCCCAAAATTCCTGCCGAAATTGTTTTGGACGGGGACGAGGACGAACCGTCGCACCCTCCGGCAAAAATCACCATCGAAAACAGCGCGATTACCGCGAGGAACACTAAAAATTTTGATTTCACGTCTGACTTGAACATAACAATACTGCCCCCCATAAAAATATTTATCTCACAACGTTATTATAGCATTTCCAAAAAAATTTACACCGTTTTTCTCTGTGTTCTTTCTAAGTATTTCTGCCAATTTCTGCCAACTTTTCTTTGCGTATTTTTATGGATTTTCGCCGGAATTTCAACCGCTGACAAAAAACGGCTCGGAGAGTATTAAAATTCTCCCAAGCCGTTGTGTTGTTATTGTCTCCGTTGCTTACCGCTTATTTTTTCTTTCTGTAAAACAGTCCGAGAACGCCGAGCAATGCCAGTGCGCCGAAACCTGCGTTGCAGCCGGAACTGCTGTCTGAATCTTCTTTCAGCGAGAGACTGTATTCGTTGCTCCACGAGCCTTCTTCCTTGCCGAGCTCCTGCGATTTTATCCACACTTTTCCTGCCGATATATCATAAACACAGGAGTGAACGGTATGTATCGGCGTAATCTTAACACGGTCAGCTGCCTCAGCCAATTTTGGGAAAAGTGTTTCAAGTTCATATTTGTCACAAAGATAGTCCGCATTCTCCGTAGCGTCTTTCAGCGTCAAACCCCACATGTCGTCTCCGAACGTAAACTCTGAATAGCCGGGCAGCGCCCATACAGATTTCTGCAGATTAAGCATTTCACTGTCGCTGGCTGCAAGTTCGTCAAAATTGGTCTTAGGCGTGCTGTAAAGGTGTCCGTAAGATGCCTCGTCAAGCAGGGCGCGCATGGAGTTTTTGTCGTTCACGGAAGCATAACCGTCCGCAATAATATCATAGCGTCTTGCTCCGTGTCCGTCGCCATGGTAGCCGCCGATGCTTCCGTCATTGTTGATAATCGTGGAGCGCACTACGTGCCCGTTCATGTCAAAACTGACAGTATTTTCTTCATCAAGCAGCAGGTTGAAGTTTGTCATATACGGTTTGTCGGAAATTTCGCGAACAAGCATTTTACTCTTTCTGAATTCCACAATGTACGTGTTTTCCTTGTCGGCAATCATAAGATGATATTCTGCCTGCGGACTTTCAGCCGTGCCGGACGACCAAATATTAAACTCTTTCAGTTTTTCAACCGCTTCCTTCGCTGAAGAGCAGAAATCAAGAATATAACGCGGGCAGAGAGCTACGTACATATCCTTTTCAGCTGTCGGGTTTGTGCCCGTGGTAGCCTCAATGCCGGGGCCGGTCTGTGCCACGTTGATGTTGCAGACAACGCCCTTTTCGTTAATTCCGTCCATGGTAACGTACGGAAGCAGCATGAGCCACTGTTCCTCAATCTCTTCCGGCATCACTTTTCCGGCAAGAATATCGTCCAGTCTGCTCTTTGTGCAAAGCGTATTGAGTGACGCCATTCCTAACACTCTGCCAAGCATGCCGCCGTCAAGCGACACTGAAGCGTAACGCCCATTTCCTGCCGGCGTACGGACAATAATGTTTGCGTACTGATCGAAGATAAGGTCAAAATTGCGTCCGTAAAGATTTCCCTTGCGCACAGACGAACACGACGCCGGCAAAGGCTGTCCGCTGCCGCCGAACAGCTGTTTGCAGATTTCGTTCACCATTACATAACCTTCGTCCGTAGTCGGCTGATATTTTGCCTCGTACAGATAGTCGCCCATACCCTCGACCATTTTCATCGAGCTGAACGGCATTTCGGCGGCAAAAGCCGAACATGCCAAAACAACTGACAAAAGCATTGCAAACACTGAAACCAAGATTACACGTTTTCTCATTACTGTTCCTCCTTAAAGTTTGTTTTCAGCGTAAAAATCTTCTATTCATATAGCCTGCAGCTTACAGCGTTCTTTTCCGCAGCACGAGCCCCGCGAGCGCCAAGAGCGCGACCGCGCCGAACCCTGCGTTGCAGCCGTCTGACGATGAGGATTTTGTTTCTTCCTCTCCATCGTCCCAATCATAATCCACGTGAGGCGCAGGAACAGGCGTTTCGCTGCCGCCCGTGTAGGAATATCCGCTTGCAAGCTGCACAGTTTTTCCGCCGTCTTTCACCGCTAACGTTTCGTCTCTGTAGTTGATTACCGTGCCGCCGGTTTCAACAGAAATTTCGGTTTTCAGCGGCAGCGTAAAATACGGACGTTCAAGCGTCAGCACCGAGCCTTCGGCTGCCGTTATTTTTCCGCCCCCGTCAAGATCGCCTTTGTCGGGATTGTAGTTAATTTCCGTAAGCGTCACTCTGCCTTTGCAGACAAGCTCGTTGTTTTCCAAAATTTTCGTTATGCCGGCTATTTTCGCGCCTTGTCCGCCTAAACCGGTCAAAATATCTTTATCTCCTGAAACCGTTATGTTCTGTTTGTAGCTTTTCTTGTCTTCAAGCGACAGGTTAAAGCCCCACATAAGCAGTATATTGCCCGCTTTGACAGTATTGTCAAGCGTAAGGGCGGTAAGATTTCCGTTTTCGTATTTTGTGTCTTTTAACACGAGCGAAGCAGCGCTCAGGCGGTCATATCTGCCGCCGATTATTTCTTTGTGCAGGTATATATTCCTGTTTTCCGCATTGTATCCGTCAAAGTTGAGGCTGATGCCGTTTTCGTTCTTTTTCACCACGGCGTAGCCTGTCGCCGAGGCGCTGTCGCTTCCGGCAAGGGCAACAATTCTGTCCGTATCGCGGCACGGGAAAAATGAATTGCCGCCTGCGTTGAATCTGCAAAGGTCGTTTTCCGTGCCGTCAGACGGCGCGGAAAGCGTATCGTCCTTGTAGGTGATTTTATATTCTCTCGTGTCTTCCGCAGACGTCTGCATAACTCCCGCTTCGCCTGATTTAGCGCCTCCTTTGACTGCGCTTAAGAAAAATATGCTGTCCGTATTCTTCACGTTCAGAACAGGGCGCACACCGCGGAAATCTGCATTGGTATCACCTATATTTCCCTCACAGTCCACAAAATATCTTACGGATCTCCATCTCGTTGTGTCAAGCCACCAATCTTCCTCTAAGCGTCTGGCAGATTTAGACAAGGATTCTGCCTCTTGCAAACTCAGCAGGGATAAGCCTCCGTTTATTTTGTTTTCTCTCGCGTCCGATATAGTTGAGCCATAAACGCTTAATTTTGTAACAATGTAGTGTGTTTCGCTTTCAGTGCTGCCGAAAATCTCATAACTAAGCAGCTTTGTGTCTGAAAATTTTGCCCATTTATCGCCGTTGTACAATACTGTCGTGCTGTTTGTACCGTTAACGCGCGGCATTATGCTCAGCGCTTGAAAAATCCCGATTGTTGTTATACCGTATTCTCCGCTGAGTTCCGAGATATGGTCAAACTTCTCGTTTTCGTTTATCTTTTCGCAGAAAAATCTTACCTTGTAATTTCCTGCCGGTAAATTGCAAGTCGGTATTTCAGCTCTGCCGCTTCCTGATTGGCTCAAGTCCGCAGCCTTTGCATAGTTGATAAGGCGTCCGTTTTCATCGTAAAGCAGCGCCGAAAGGTACGTGTTTTCGCCTGTTGCCGCGTTTCTGTACTCAACGATTATTTTTTCCTCGGTTTTAGCAAATGACGTTATTTCAGGCGTCGCAATGCGGCTGTTTTTCAGTGTCAATTTCCAGCCTTTGGAACCGTTGTAATCGGCAAGCGTAAAACCGCTGCCGACGGCAACAGCCGCCTTTCCGTTCGGGGCTGTTTTGAAAACTGTCTGAAAGATTGGAGATTTCAGATTTATTTGCAAAGCGGGGCGAGCTACGCAATTATCGTCGTTCACGCCATGACCGTATCCGTCAACGTCGCCCTTGCCAAAGTAGTTGACAATAGCGGCATTATAGTAGGGTTTGCCGGGGGTACGAAGCCACCAATCCTCAACAGCATTGCGGATGTTTCCTGAAACTTCATTTGCTTCGTCTGTTGAAAGCGCGTAAAGCAGATCGTTATAGCTGCTCATTGAAGAAAAACCCGGGTTTTTCTCCACTCCGTATGCACTAACTCCGCTTTCCGTCATGTCGTGCTTCTCTATGTAGTTTTTCCCGTCAGCGGTGCCGCTGACTTCAGACCACGTCAGAGGCTCTCCTGTGTAGCTTTTCATCTTCGCTTCAAGTTCGTTGATTTTTTTGCGAAGGTCGGATACGGCGTATTTGTTGTTGTACTGCGTACCGGCCTTGAACGGCGTACTGCCCAACCCAACCGACGTAATTACATAGCCGCTGTTTGCGTCTTTCTTGTACAACGTCCAGTTACGACCGGCAAAATCTGTTTTGTCGCCGATCTCGGAAAATCCGGTTTTAATTATCCCTGCCGCCGAAACGGGCGAGACGAAGGCAAATACAACGCCGAGGAAGATTAAGACTGCATAAAGTTTTTTGAGATTGCTCTGCATGACATACCTCCGAAAATATAAGAACCAATTACCAAGAGAACCAATTACGATAAGAAACAATTACCACAAAGGACAATTACCCAAAGAACCAATTACGAATGTTTTATGTCGTCTGTCTGTGGCGCTATTTTATTCTGCCCGCGGACTGAATGACTGTGACGGTGCGGCTTTCGTTTCCCGCCTTGAACGTCACGTTGGCGGTGCGCTGCAGAGTGCCGGTGTTTTCCTTAACCGACAGGTTCAGAAGCCTGCAGTCCGCCGGCTGAGGTACTCCCTGAGACACCTGCGGTATGCACCAGTCTTGATCGCTCGTTACAGTCCATGCATCGTTTGAGGACAGCTTCACCTCGACTCCGTCCGTTTTTGCCTTGCTGTCGGTTGAGATTGTCGTGTAATCTTTCAATCCTGAACCCTCGAAAGCGTTTGCTTTCGAATTTTGCGCGTAAAGCCTCGGAGGAAGCGGCAGGACAGCCTTCAGACTAAACGTTTTGGTCTTGCCGACGTGGACTTTTGACGCTCCCGCTCTGTCGCTTGTGCCCGCCGTGGTGTAGTTAAAATTCGCCGTGAAGCTTCTTTGGTCGGGCGTAAGAGCGCGCAGTTTTTTGCTGTCAAATTTCCACAGCCAGTCTGAGGTAAGCGTGTTGTTCGTTCTTGAAACAGGGGTCGTGTCGTCCTGCGTGTTTCCGTGGCGATGATGCCAGCGGCTCATTCTGCGCTGCTCGTCGTTGAAATCGTAGAACTCGTAACGGGCGCTCGGCGACACAGCTTTACCGCCCATTTGATACACGCCGGACTCAAGGTAGCAGTCTTTAATATTTCTCATCTCGCTCGTAGATTTGCCTCCGCCGGCAGTAAGCATGGGGAACGAACTGACGCCGCCGTTGCCGCCCATAAAGCCTATGGATCCGCTTATATCCCACGACGACGTTACCGTAATCAGTTTCTCCACACGGGTACTCTCATCCGGTTTGTGCGTTAGCAAGTCAAGCCCCGCGTTGTTGAGTTCGTTCGTCGGCACGGCGTTTGTGTACAGCTCCTTCATATAGTTAAGCCAGAACGAATCCTTTGTGAACGCAGAATAGGTAACGCTCCACGCGCGGTAAATGCCTCTGTCCAGCGGCTGGCTGGGATTGTAATAGTTCGGTTCAGGATAGCCGTGGTAAATATAGTCGCTGAAATACCAAAAGAAATTTTTGTCTCTCGGATTATTTCCTCTGAAAAGGTTGTCGTACTTATGAACCCAGTCACACCAACCGACAAGCCACCCGTCAACTCTCTTGCGGTTTGTATAGTCAATGTAGCTTCTCGTTTCGGCGTTTGACGGGTCGGTAACGGCGGTGTACTGAACGTAATAGTAATCCGTATCGTCTTCAAATTTGTGAATTGACCAAATCATCACCTTTGGCTTTACAGGCGACCACAAAAATTTAGCGGTCACGAAATCCCCTTTTTCAAATCCGTCATGCACTGCACAGTTAGGATCAAAAATCGGTTTGCCGATGATAGTCGCGCCGATGCACTTCGACAGTTCGTTCACGGAGTTGGAATTTCCCGCAACGTTGCCGGCAATCTTTTCGCTTCCTTCGTTGGCAAGCTCTGTTTCCTGCTCTATGCCTTCGTTTATCCATTCGACAAGCTCTCCCGCGTGGTAAGCCATCACCTGCTGTTTTCTTTCTTCGGCAGTAAGCTCGCGTTCCTCAGGAGCCTCGCCGGACGCTTCTTCAACGTCCTCTGTGTCCGCGCCGCCCTCTTTTTCCGCTTCTTCCAATACTTTTTTCTTTTCTTCTTCCGTCGGCTCAACGACTTTGACTTCGTCTGTTACTTCAAATTCCTTTTCGTAATCCTTGCCGAGCAGATAAATGTGCGTGTGTCCGCCGTGCGTTGAAACAGCCGTGAAATATATGCCGTCGTCCGCGCCGTAGATGTCAAGCGGCGTGCCGAGCATTTCACCGAACTGTTTAAGCTGCTCCTTTGAAGCTTCTTCAAAAGCGACGACAGAGCCGGAATCAAGGGCGTTTCCAAGATATTCAAGCTGTTTTTCGTCAATGGCGGCTCCTTCACCGACAATAACAAGCTTTGTCGGCGACGAGTCGCTCAGCGTTTCAAATACGACGCCCTCTTCTTTCAGTTCCTTTTCAAAAACCTCGTCAATTTCGCCGCCCAAAAGTCCTGCCGAAATTGTTTTGGACGGGGACGAGGACGAACCGTCGCACCCTCCGGCGAATATCACCGCTGAGAACAGCGCGATAACCGCGAAAAACGCTAAAAACTTTGATTTCGTTATTGTTTTCATTTTACTTCCTCCTTTGATTTGTTTGTGCCGCAGCTGATTTATGACAATAAAATATCCGCCGTGGGTTGACACGCCGTTAAGTTTGCAAATTTAAGTTCGGTAACCGGAATTTCAGGAATAAAGGAGAGGTGAGAAATGCAGAAGCAAACGTCCTTAGAGGACGAGAGTTCTGTCTGTCTGTCTGTCTGTCTGTCTGTAAGACGGCGGACGGCTGTCGGCTGGCAGCTGACGGCTGATAGCAAAGGCATTAGAAACAAATATTTTGTTCATATTCTCACTCTCCTTTCCGAAACCAAAAATCAATTACGATAAGAAACAATTACGATAAAATACAATTACCAAAAGAAACAATTACCATAAAAAACAATGACAATACCGCGTTTTCGGTCATCGGTTATTGCGTTTCAGACGGCTGCGCCGTGCGAAATGCCGCAGTTCCAACAACACGCACGGAATTCCGCGCCTGTTCTATTTCCGCAAGCACAGCTTCTGTTCCTGCTTGTATTTCCCGCTGTTCTTCAGGCGTAAAGTCTTTTAACGCTTCTTCATAGGTACGCATTCCGCTGCCTCCTTCATCGTTTGTCTAAGATATTTGTCATATATTTTTTCTGCATTTCTTACGTTTTTGTCGTACCAGTCTTTGTCTCCCGTTTTGTCTCCTCCAAGAAGAAGCACCGCTTTTCTTTCCGGGTCAAAGACGTATATTATTCTGTATTTTCTGCCGCTGATTTCTTTGCGCAGTTCCCTGAGGTTGTATTTCGCACCAAGGATTTTGGCTGTGTACGGAAAAGGCAGCGCTGTTCCGAGTTCTTTCAGCAAGCCTATGACCATAAACAGTTTTTTGCGGATTTCGCGCGAGTTTGACAGATACCATTCATCAAATTCATCGGTAAAGATTACTTCCGTCAAAGCAAAAAACTCCCTCGTACTGTCAAAAATTTCACACAGAATGTATTCCGCCTTTCTGATATTATACAGCATAATCGGCGTTATCAAACATTTTTTGCGAAAATCACAGGATTTCTTCTTACGTGTGTCTTTCGCAGAACTTAAAAAAGCAATTACGAATGGCAAATAACAAATGATTTACATCATTAGTCACCGGTCATCGGCTGTCGGCAATGATGCTATGCACTGCTGTCGGCTGACGGCTGTCAGCTGACGGCGTTTAGAGAAGTTTTTTTATACGTCTTTCTTCGCGTCGTCAACCGTAAGGCTGAATTTCATGCTTGTGCTTTCGTTTGCAAAACTTGCCATACGTGTCACCTCCCTTCTGAAAATGTTTTGGAGAAATCTGTCACCCTTCCCTACTTAAATATCTTGCAAAAAGCG
>JAZRZG010000024.1:0-6496 GCA_045601305.1 Synergistaceae bacterium | reverse complement strand
AGAACATACTATAACAGCCGGTGGTATTTCCGTATACCTTAGTCCCTTATTTACGCTATAAAACCCCTATCGTTCATAATACCTTTAGTCTTTTCAATGCTTTTTCCTCTTTTTGTAACATATGTATTGTAAACATACACAAATTTTTTCTTAAATTGCAAATAACAGTTGCCAAAACCGACATACATGTGGTAATATATCCGTCGTCTGCAAAAACAAAGGTATTACCTGAAGGAGGTGTAACGGCATGCCCAACAACAAATCAGCCAAAAAACGCGTTCTCATCGCAGAAAGAAACCGCATTTACAACCGTTTCTGGAAAACGCGCTGCAAAAACGCTGTCAAAAAAGTCCTCGACGCAGTAGAAGCAAAAGACGTTGATCTTGCAACAAAACGCTTCAACCTTGCACAGGGAGTTCTTGACAAAGCGGTAGTAAAAGGTGTCGTACACCGTAATACCGCAGCACGCCGCAAAGCTGGAATGGCTGCAAAACTCAAAGCACTTGCTTAATTGACACTGCGTACCGCCGAAGCATTTCGGCGGTACTTTTTTTCAATACTTTAGTTTTCAATGGGTACAAATTTTAGTGTTAAGGAGGGTAATATATGGATAAGCTGGACATTAAAGAAAAAATATGGGGCGGTATTTTCGGAGCAATCGCTATAATCGCTGCCATCGCTGAGATGACGGCGAATGGTCTTTCAGCCGCGAGCGTGTTCGGAGCAATCAAAGATGTCGCAGGAACTGCTGTGGTTGTTCTGATACTGTGCGCGTTTCTCAAAGGAATCAAACGCCCGAACAACATAGCCGAAATTCTGGAAAACGCTGTAGAAGAGTGGGGTGATGCAAACACACCGCTTATCTTCAAAGCAGAGGGATATGTTGCAGCAAAGGATACCCCGTATACACAGGGATATTTGCTGCTTCAAAATCCAAAAGACTATGTCGGCTTAGTCAACTCAGGCTTGACGAAAGAAAGCCCTAACTGGCGTGATTATGCTGCATACGGGAACGGTCATTCTACCGGAAAGTTTCTTGATGTCCCCTGTTATGACAAGATGACACAAGAGAGTTTTGTTGCACAGCTTACAATGGAACAGAGTCATTTTAAGGCAATGCCAGAGGAATTGACCGGTCAAATTGTTTCCGCTGTAAATTTTCACTGTAAAGGAATAAAAGCTAAAAGAGTTGGAAACTCGCGTACAATAAAATTAACTTGCAACAAAATTAACACAAAAGACGATGTCAAAACTTTCGTTGACGAGCTTGACTTTATCCTTTCACTTGTCAAGGTAATTGCCTAACGGGCAGCGAATAGATACTAAATCGCCAAAAATTTGTACCGCCGAAGCATTTCGGCGGTACTTTTTTATTGTCAACCGTATCTTGCAGCTCTCTTATTCCACGTTCAACTCTTCACCGTCCTGAAGGACAACAACATTGCAATTCGGGCAGAGTGTTTTCAGCATGTCAGGCTGAACTGTATGTATTGGAATAACGGCATCCGGCTTAGTTTTGTCAATTACCATGGCTATATCTTCCGGTGTGGCATGACCGCTGGTGTGCAGGGTTTCCCATTTTCCGGCAAGCGAAAGGAATTCGGGTATTGTACTGCCGTCTTTTGTACGGTAACCGTCCCACATCGAATAGAGCATAATGCTCTGTGCAGGGTTAAATTGCTGAATAATCTTGCGGAAACGCCGATTGTCCCGCACCATCATCACAAAACCGCGGGCATGCAGTTTTTTCAGCAGATTTTCACCGTAGGTCGTCCTTTTGATGTTTCGGTACAGCGGAGAGTACTGCCCCCATTCTTCCTCCACCATTGCGAGCAGTTCCTCTTGATATTTGTCACAAAGGAAATATTTTCCGCGCGGTGTAGCCTTGGAGAGCGCGCAGATGCGTTCCAGATTAGTGGACGCGGCAAGAACAAAGACATATTTGTACTGCCTGATATATTTTTTAGCTTCGCGCTGAAGTTCTTGTTCTGTTACCGGCTCAGACGCTGTGCGTGAAAGAGTTGTTCCCTCGGTAATCAGAACGTCAACTTTTCTCACGAGTTTGTCAAGAATTTTCGGGACAGCCTTTCCGCGAAAGCCGTGCGTGCGAAAATCTCCTGTATGCAGTATCCGTTTGCCTTCCGCTTCAATTAAGAACATATAACTGTCAGCGGCGGAGTGGTCAATGCAAAAAGGCGTTACCGCTATATCGCCAATCATAAATTTTTCTCCGGGAACAAATGATGCCGCGTTTTCAATTTTTTCGATTGTTTCAGGAGAAGCGTTGCGAATAGTTTTCAGCAGTATTTTTTTGGCAAAGCCGCCCATGTAAAGCGGAATGCCTGAACGGATATTTTTAAGCTGTCCTACATGGTCGCCGTGATTATGCGTAAAGAGAACAGCGTCACATTGCCCGTTTGTGTCGGTAACACCTAAAATATTAAGCGCCTCCGGCTGATAATCGGGGTCAAGGCTTAATTCATCGCCCATGTCGATAATAACACGGGTTTTTGCGGTACGAATTTCCGTTGCCACACCGCCGATTTGGTGTGTGCCTCTGTGTATGACAATCTTCATCTTTCTGCCTCCTCGGGGAATGCGTCCCCCATTAACATTGATATACCGTGAAACAGTTTCCATCCGTGCAGGGACGGATCATATTCTATCCATTCACCGCTGCAGCGAAGGGTATTTATATATCGCTGCACGCTGCGTGTGGAGATTTCGCAGTCGTCTGCCAGCTTCTGTGTAGTAATTCCGGGCTTTTTGCGAATTGCAGCCAAAATACGCAGGGCATACATCACCGAATTACTGAACTCAGAGGATTTCTTCTGTTTTTTGCGCGCGTCAAGGAGCAGATATTTCAGACCTGCTTGAAGTTCGTCAAAACTGCCGTAGCGTTTAACGTACCGCTGCAATGATTTTGGCAGTATCTGCCCGCCGAGCCAGATTATCGTATCGGCAGAAGAATTGCAGATTTCTTCGTAAAAACCAACGAGGATCTCTGTTTCCTCTTTGGAAAGTTCGTCTGCGTTGATAATAACGGCAGCCGATGGTATTGCTATGATGTCTGTGAAACAGTCGGTTGAAAACAAGCGGTAACAGCTGACCGGCAAACAACCGGCTACAGTATTGTTCTGTTCCTCAGTCAGGCAGTAAGTCACAATCAACTGTTCGCTGTTTTCATAGGTCACTTTCCGGGTCATTGGCAACGCCTCCATTTTTTTGATGAAGACAGTCTAACATATCACCGCGCCAACAGTATGGTTATCACAATGACGTCATCGTTGTGTTTCTAAATATGTAATGTAACTCAATCTCGTCGCCGCCAAGTTTAATCTTTGGTTTTAACGTATCAATATCATTCATGAACTGAACTGCGTAATCTTCTGCCTCCTTTTTTCGTACCCCTTTTCCTTTGCCTTCAAACGGCATGGCGATAACGGCGCGCAGAACAAGTTTTTTCGGAATGTCGCAGGAGAATCCGAAGAACTTCCACCAATCAGCATTCCCCGCTTTGTCGCAGCGAAGCAGTTCACGGATAAACACTGAATACGCAATCGCTTGTCCTATCGCCTTATGCGGAGGTTCACTCGCACTGTTCTCATCTTTCAATTCAATAATCGTCAGGTATGTGGCATGCCCTGAACCTGTCCTTGCAAGAATATCAATACCTCCCCCTGACCGTCTATTCTTGGCATAAATGTCAAGGTTATCCCAATTTTCTAATTTATGCAGTTCACTTGCCCTAAACGGTGTCGGCATCTGAAATCTTGCCGCGGTTCCGCACATACCGACCGGCTGGATATACAGCAATTCTTTCCCGTCCGAACTTTTTTTGGCATAGTTTGTCAGCAGATAACTTTCCAAACGATGTTCATGACAGCCTAAATCTATTTTTTGAAACTCAGCATCCTGAAATGTTTTTCTAAACGCCTTAGCCGCGTCGCCTGTATGCCAATTCAGTTCATCTTCAGACGCAGCTGTATACTGTTTGTAGAGACATCCATCTCTTTTTAGAACCTGTGATTTTTCGTTTATTTCCAAAAATACGTCTTTTTTGGCTACTTTTGCTTCTTCTTCCATATAAACCTTCAAAGACCCGACACTCTGACCCAAATATCGAAGGTCATACGTAATACTACTATCGCTGCACCCTGTTGCGCTGCTCAAAGGCAGATAAAGTTTCAGCGGAGCCGGAACAGAAAATCTGGTTTGACTCTCTTTAATCGTGCGTTGAGCAGCGTTCAGTTTATCAATATAACCCTTGTATATATTGATCCATGTTGTGTTCTTGTTCAATAAATCCCTGCAGCTGTCAGCTAAATTTTGGTATTCTGTCATGTCCATTTTTCACCGTCTCCTTTTGATATACTCTAAAAAGCTAAGTTACGATACAAATCTACTGCCTCGTTACATAGCAATACTTTTACTGTCGTTAGTATAGCACACTGACAAACTCTTTATACATGGTAATATCATTTATAAAATTCAGTTTTTTGCTCAGATTTTGGCTTACAGCTAACAGCTAACGGCTAATATCAGCTGACAGTCAAATTTGCGGGAAAATACAACAGCCGGAGGTATCTCCTCCGGCTGTGTTTTTTGCTGACCGTCTTTTATATACTCAAAATACTCAGCAGCTGCATGATGTTGTCATCAATGTCTTTTTTCTTTTTCCACGCCGTTTCAAGCGGTGATATTTCAACTTTTCCGTTGACGTATCCTGCCATAAAGCCGCTTTCGCCATCTATTAGGTTTTTTACTGCGGCAGCTCCCATACATGCCGCCATTGTAGCATCAAGACAGGTCGGCGCGCCTCCGCGCAGCAGATGTCCCAAAACTACAACTCTCGGGTCGTACGGCACTCTGCTTTTAATTTCATCGGCAAGCGCCTGCGCCGAAATCGCGCCTTCGGCAGTGATTATAATTGAATGGCTTTTTCCGCGGTTTTTGGCATAGTCAATTTTTCTGCATATATGTTCAATATCAATCGGCTTTTCCGGAATGACTATATATTCAGCGCCGCACGCTATTCCTGTTTCAAGCGCAATGTATCCTGCGTTTCTTCCCATGACTTCAACTATAAACAGTCTGTCATGGCTTGAGGCTGTGTCTCTCAGGCGCGCTACACATTCAAGCGCGGTGTTGCAGGCAGTGTCAAAGCCTATGGTGTAGTCTGTTCCGCCCATGTCGTTGTCTATGGTGGCAGGCACTCCCGCAACTTTTACGCCGCGTTCTGCCAGTCCTTTCGCGCCGTGGAAGGAGCCGTCTCCGCCTATAACGACAAGCGCGTCGATTTCGTTTCTTTTGAGAATTTCAGCCGCGCTGTTCATGCCTTCCGATTTTGTAAATTCCATGCAGCGGGCAGTACGCAGAATTGTGCCTCCGTGAAGCAGAATACCGCCGACAGAACCAAGTGACATCGGTCTGAAATCTTCGTCCAGCAACCCCTGATAGCCGTTAATAATACCGACAACTTCAAGGCTGTTGTACCGTGCTGTACGCACGACGGAGCGGATTGCGGCGTTCATTCCCGGGGCATCTCCCCCGCTTGTAAGAACAGCAAGTTTCTTCAGCATATATAAACCTCCTGCGGTTTTATTTTCCAAACAGTTCTATTACAAGAAATTCCAGTTCATGCCAGCCGTTTGACGTGCCGGATTTTTCACCGGCGTTAAGTCTGAGTATTCCTATAAGAAAACGGAACAGCGCGCGGGGACCGAAACGCCGCGCGGCATTCTGCGCAAGGCGCCAGGCATAATCTCTCGCGCCGAGCGCGTTTTTGAAATTATTTGCCGCGCGCGGATATGCAGCGCCGTAAAAGGCAAGCCGGAAGCGGTTGTGAAGCGCAGAGGTGAGTTTTATGAGGTCGCCGGACTGCGCCGTTTTTTCCATTGCATGAAGGCTTTTAAGCGCTGCCGCGCTGTCTCCGTTGCATATTCCGTCAAGCAGGCGCAGCAGATTTTTGCTTCCGTCGTCAAGGCAGAAGCCTTCAACGTCTTCTGTCGTAACTGCTCCGCCGTTTTTCAGCGCCGAAAGCGTGACAAGCTGCCCGCGGATTTCTTCGGGGTCTTCAACAAGTTCAACGATCAGCGCGGACGCGTCGCGCGCAAGGTTTACTCCCATACTGCGAGTCAGATTTTCAACCCAGCGCTGACGTTCGTTCGGCCAGTGCGGGAACGGCGCAGGCTTAAGGACTGTGCATTTTTTCAGTATTGCCTCAGGTATCAGTTTTTTCGGGTCATTTTCATATACAAGGAGTATTACAACAGGCGAATCTTTTTCGACCATGGAAGAAAGCTGTTCGGGCATGGCGCCCATGCTTTCAGCGTCTTCTACTATAAGAAAACGGTTTTCATCAAAAAGCCCGCCGGACATATTGTCGGAGAGCAGCGGCTGCCACTCTCCGCCTTCAAGTCTGGCGGACATTGCGTATCCTTTTTGTTCCAGTTCCTTTGCTGTTTCTTCAAGAAGCCTCCGCTGCGAGGTGCCG
>JAZRZG010000023.1:0-5338 GCA_045601305.1 Synergistaceae bacterium | reverse complement strand
GCAAGCTCTTTCATCTCGTCATCGTCTCCGGCAAGCATCTCTTTTGCTTCTTCAAGAGATTTTGTTGCCTTTTCGTAACGGATAAACGCCTCCATAACAGGCTCAAGCTCAGAATGTTTTTTTGCAAGCTGCTGCAGTTCTTCCTGATTTGAGATAACGTCAGGATCTGCCATTTTCGTTTCAATCTCTTTGTAACTGCGTTCTATTTCTTCAAGCTTTGCGCGAAGATCCATAATTTACACCTGCGCTTCCTTTGTGTTTTCCTGATTTAATTTCTTTTTGTTTTCCCATTCGGCGCTGTTGTCTTTTTCAGGGTGAAGCGCAAGGTCAAGGGCTGCTATCGCGACTTCAAGCTGATCAAGCGACGGAACGCGCGTTGTAACATACTGCAGCGTGAGAGCAGGCGCTATGCACACCTTGCCCCAGCCGTCTGACTTTGCAGCCGCCCGGATAAATTCATAAGAAATTCCTATTACAACCGGCAGCAGCAGCACGCGCGAAAGCACTCTGCCGTATGCTGTATCAACTCTGATGAACGAGAAAACTATTATACTCACAACAACGACTATCAGCAAAAACGATGTGCCGCAGCGCCTGTGAATTCTTGAATATTGGCTGACATTTTCCGGTGTCAGCTCCGCATAATGTTCGTAAGCGTTAATCGTTTTATGCTCCGCGCCGTGATATTCAAACACACACCGCATATCCTGCCAAAGTGAAATAATGACGACGTAACTTATGAAAACAACCGCCCTGACAATACCCTCAATGCAGTTCTTCCAAACAGCTGAAAGCTGAAGATGAGAGGCGGCAAACTCTGAAAGAAACATCGGCAGAGCTATAAAAAGTCCTACGACAAAAACAAGCGCAAACAAAACAGAAACAACAAACTCCCACGGTGAAAACGTCTCCTCTTCGCCGAGACTCACCTCTGCTGAAATTGAAAGAGCATTCATTCCTATTCTCATCATGTCTGCCATAGTTGCGCAGCCGCGAATTATGGGCAGTTTCCAAAATGGTTTATCAAGCCATTTTGAAGAAAGCCACGATTTAAGCCAAATTGCTCCGTTTGGTTCGCGTACTGCGAGCCCCCAATGTTCGGGGCCCTTCATCAGAACGCCTTCAATAACTGCCTGACCGCCAACAGGAATTCTTCTGACAGTTTCTTCAGCAGCAAAATTAAATGAACGAACGAGATTTCTTAACAGTTTCAATCTTCCAACATAGCCTCCATACTCGGATACGGATTTCCGCAGGAATGCGCTTCACCGCAGCGTCCCTGTGTTACACAGGAAGGTCCTGCAAGCGTAAAGAGCTGCGGTGCGGCTTCCTTCGCGAGTTTGCACATCAGGCGCGCAAGTTCGCGGATTTCCCACTGCGCGCGTTTGCAGAGCCTGAGCGCGAAGAAATGATGCAGTTCGCGCGCATTCATCGTCACCACAATTCTTGTTTCCATGCCGTGAGGCAGAATGAAACGCGCATCTTCCTTTTCAACGCCGAGTTCGACAAGTTTGTTGTAGCAGGCAGAAGCCGCTTTCATCTGCTGTTCAAACAATTTTACAGCCTCAGGTATTGCTTTGATACTTTCCGGTACAATGCAGAACTGACCGTCCATACTCACGTAGCGCTGACTCTGCTGAGAAAAACTTGCAAGGCGGTGGCGCACAAGCTGATGTGTCGCAACACGGCTCAACCCTTCTATCGCAAAGGTAAAATTCGCATGCTCAAACGGTGAGGCATGCCCCGATTTTCGCAGTCCGTTGAGAAAACCGGTAATTTTGTCCGTATCAAGATCGTCAAAAAGTTCTGCCGCCGTGGACGCGCTGTAACAGAGCTTTGCAGCCGCAGCCACAACCTTTGCGGCATCAGGCGTATAAGCCAGAAGTTTCACGTAAATTGCCATGACACACACTCCCTTTGCGTTGTTTTGCAATTCCTGTATATTATAGCAAAAAAAGAGAAAAAAAACAGGGGGAGCATTCGCTCCCCCGATTTTGGCAAAATAAATACTACTTTGCTTCTTCTTCGGTCGCTCTCTGTCCGTAGTTGACGCCTGCATAACGCTGACGGAACTTTTCGAGACGTCCGGCTTCGATGACTCTGCCTTTTTTACCCGTGTAGAACGGATGGCACGCGCTGCAGACAGAAACTCTCATGTCGCCGATTGTTGAACGCGTTTCAAACGTATTGCCGCAAGCACAGGTCACAACGCACTTTTCGTATTTAGGGTGGATGTCCTTCTTCATCTCTGTTACACCTCCGAAACTTTGTTGCCAACATACAGTTGGAGATTATAACGTGCTTTTTGAAAAAAAGCAACCACTTTTTTTGTGGTTAGGTGACCACATCACGCAGACAGACACCAACAAAATAGAAAACGACAGCAGCGCCAATCTTTCGTTTGCCGCGCTCAAACGCCTTGCCAAAGGGCTCAGTAAAGAAATACGCATTGAATTTGACGCTTCGAAAAAGCAGCACAGAACCGCCCAACCGGAATAAAACAAATCACACACAAAACAAGCGTGGGACTGAAATCAATCCCCCCGCTTGTTATTTGCTTTCCGTACGATCTTGGATTACGGTCAGCCTAATGGATTCTGCTTTCGTGCTCCAAGAAAAACCATTTCCACTCTTCGTAAATTTCGCGCAGTTCAGATGTCAGCAGTTCAAGAGGTTCATCACAGGGAAGTTTAGCGCCGTAATACGCCCCTGCGATTGCTCCGGCTATTGCGCCCATCGTATCAGCATCACCGCCGAGAAGCACGCAGTTTCTTATGGCATCTTCGTAATCGCTCGATTCAAGAAAACATTGAATCGACTCAGGAACGCTTCCCTGACAGGTTTCGTTCCAAACATACGTTTCCTGCAATCCGCCATTTTCGTAAATACCGCGAATGCAGGGGTAATTTGCTTCAAGATATTCCGATATTCCCCTTTTTGCCTTTCTGCCGCCGTCTAAAGCCATAAAAACTGAAACCGCCGTCACTTCCGCGCCCTTTATGCCCTGCGGATGATTATGGGTAACCTCCGTCACCATACGGGAGAGTTTTTTTGCTTCCTCAACGCTCCTTGCTATGGCTCCGACAGGCGAAACACGCATTGCAGCGCCGTTTCCATAACTGTTGTACGGCTTTGGGCTTTGGCTGAAAATCCAGTCAAGAAAACGCCCGCCGTAATCTCTGTCAGGATATTTTCTGCCGAGTTTCTGCATCCAGTAAACAGCCTGTTCGGACAAATCGGAATAATCCTCCGCGCTTTCCATCACCGCCTTGGCAATCGCAAGCGTTATTACGGTGTCATCGGTAAATCTGCTTTTCTCCGATATAAGCCGGAATTTTTTTGAATGTATGGGCTCAAACTCAAATGCAGAGCCTATAATGTCTCCGTAGATAGCCCCTTTTACAGGTGCAGAGATAACAGTATGCCAACTACTCATAACAATTCCCCTTTCTCGTAATTAGTCGTCCGTTTTTTGTGTGCAGTTTTCATTGGCAAGCAGCTGATCACAGTACGTCAGATACTGCTCTGCCGCTTCCTTGCCCTCGCAGCCGCTGTCTTTTTTAACAGCTTTTACAAAAAGCATACGAGCTTTTGACAAATCCTTTTGTACGTGTATGCCAAACAGATAGCAGCGTCCGAGATTGCAGCTTCCCATGGAATCCCCCGCTTTAGATGCCTTCCGATAATACTCGAAGGCTTTTTTCTCGTCTTTCGGAAAATACCGACCCTGTTCGTACAATCTGCCGAGCCCGTTTTCGCTTTCGGGATTCTCCTCGGTGCTGTCTTCATTACAGCGTTTCAGCAATGTTTCAATTTCACAGTCTCCGTCCCGCATTAGTTTGTCTCTTGCGTAATTGTTTAACAATCCGAGGAGATAATAATAACACGCTTTCTCGTAATTTACCTCTGCGCCTCCCCAGCCTTCTCCGTAAAATCTTCCAATCAGGGAAAAAGCGTCGCTCCGCGCACACGGGGACGCCACAAAATCGCTGAGCTGCTCGAATGCCAACTCTCTCATTTTTTCCGTACCCCACCCGAAAGTCAGACATTTCAGATACGGCAGGTAACAGGCGTAATCGTCACATTCCTTACCGGCTTTAAAACAGTTGAACGCTTTGTTTTTGTCAATGGGCGCAGCCCTGCCGTTCAGATAATATTCTCCAAGGGTACAACAGGCAACCGCGTTTCCTTCTGCAGCGTTGCGTTCTAAAATTTCAACCCCCTTTTCAACGTCCGCGGCGCAGGCTTCGCCGTAAAGCGATTGCTTTGCCAAAATATTCGAGGCTTCTCTGCTCCCCAGCCCAAGACACTTTTTTGCAAGCAGACGAGCAATTTTGGGATTTTTCTCCACGAAACAACCTTCTTCAAACGCCTTTGCCATTCTTTCGCCCAGCCACAGGGAACCTTTGTCCTGCCGCGTATTTATGTTGAATACAATTCTGAGAGGCAAGTCTCTTTCAAAATCCCTGACTGTCTTGGACACGTATTTTGTCATACGTCTGCGGCACAGAATCTCGCAATCAGGATGATAATACGCACCCGCAACAGCTCCTGCAATGCACATCTCATACTGGTATTTACCCTCCGTACAGCGTTGTGCAGCTTCCATTAACGCGTCTTCAAAGCTTGCGGTTCTGAAAAATGTCCTCAGCGCATCTTCCGTTATACAGCCCTCATAGCGTTCGGCGATGCTTTCCTTTATCTCACGTTTCGTGTGTCCGTTCAGCGCAAGATATATCGCCACTGCGACCGCTTCCGCGCCCTGCATGGCACGCGGCGTTTTGTGCGTCACTTCGGCTATGCTACGCGCCAGATTTACCGCTTCGGTTTCCGTTCTTGCCGCGTAAGCAACGGGAGCTATTCTCAATGCCGGTTCAATAGGACTTTCAATATAGGGGTACCTGCCGCCAAGCTCGCACCATTCCCTGAAGGTTGAACACTCTCCGGATTCCCACCAAACACCTATATTGTCAACTTTGTCGCGGAGGATATCATCGCGAAGCTTCGCGGAAAATTCCTGCTCAGCCAAAAGCAGTTCCTCTCTGTGTACATCCGCAAGTTTCTCAAAACTGCCTGTTTTCATGCATTTGTTAAGGGCTCTTGCGGTTGCGCAGAGAAGATAACTGCCGTATGCGCTGTAATCTGATTTTGAAATATGCCCTTTGCATTTTTCAGCTTCAAATTTACCTTCTCTAAGATACTTTGCCGCAATCATGTCTGCCGCTATTGCTTCCCACATTTTCAATTCCCCTTTCTTTCATACCGTTTTATTTGTCACGGCAACGCGTATTGTCTATATCCGTGATACCGGCTTCAATCAGCATACGGGCAAATTCCC
>JAZRZG010000022.1:0-1911 GCA_045601305.1 Synergistaceae bacterium | reverse complement strand
GAACTGTTTATGAACGCAGCCGACGTTTTTATCATTGCAGGATTCGCGCTCTTAACGCTCTCCTTTTTGAAAAAAAAAGCCGAAAACCCTAAAAAAAGCAAATAAACTTATCTGCACATTACGCGCGGAGGCATATCATGGGACAGAAACGATTGAAATATATAGACTGCGGACGGCTGCTTTGCATGCTGTTTGTCTGCATAGCTCATTCAGGCAAAAAAATCTTGAATCCCACAGGCATGGCAATACTGCTTATGCCGTTTTTCTTTTTCATTTTCGGGTTTCTCTGCAAGCCTGAAAAATACAGCTTCCGCGAATTTGCAACGTCGCGTTTCAAACAGCTTGTCATTCCGTTTTTTCTTATCCAGCCGCTTTGTTTCGCGCTTGACCTGCTGCGCGTAAAAATTTTCGCGCTTGACACTTCCTCATCTGCGCTTGCAGCTTCCTATTTTCTTTTTCCGCTTTACGGAAGCGGAATTTTCCCGCCGTTTGCCTTTTTCAAATCGTTTTCCCTGCCGCAGTTCGGCGACACCCTTTCAACTGTCGCAGTTTCAGTTCTGAACGCTCCGACATGGTTTCTTCCGGTAATGTTCACGGCATCACTGCTTTTTTACCCGCTTGCAAAATTGCTTGAGAAAAATTTTTCCATGCTCAAACTGTCGGTGATAGTTTTCTGCCTCTTCTGCCTTGCCGGAATTGAAACGCAGACATCGTATGCCTTTCAGCTTCCGTGGGGGCTTGGGCGCGCTTTTTTGGCAGCCGGAATAATGCTTATCGGCTATTATGTCCGCAAAAAAGCTCTCCTGAAAACTCCGGACAGAAAGCACTCGTGCATAATTTACTGCGCGGCTGCCGTCTCTGTACTCTCGGCGTTTCTGACAGGCACCACCGGAGAAATGTCCAATAGCAACTATATGCACGAAGCCGGATATTGCAGCCTTTTCATCCTCGGCTTGGGGGGCTCTGCCGCCGCCTGCGCCTTGCTGCTGTTTTTGAAAGATATGGAAGAAAAATACGGAGAGACAAAACTTTTCAGCACCCTCGCACTGGCAGGCAGAAAAACAATCTGGATATACCTGCTGCACGTACCGTTCTTTTTCATTTTTGACCTTATATTCCTCAAATGCGGAATGCAGCCGAACCCCTGCGATTTTAACTACATCCTCTACCCCTACAGCGCGGCAACGCTTCTGCCGCACATAATACAAATAGCGGGTACTGTTGTACTGTGCGTGTTTGTCGGCTCCGCATGGGAAAAATTCAAAAAACAAGCTTAAGAATACATTAGACAAACAGATTCAATATACAGGAGAGAGAGCAGATGAACACAAACATTAACACACGGCATTTGAATTACATCGACTACGGAAAGTGCTTCTGTCTCTTCTACACTTTTTTGATACATACAGGATTTGCTTCGTTCAACAATGCCTTAGCCTTCTGTATGCCGTTTTTCTTCTTAATAGCAGGCTGGAACTACAATCCGGACAAAAGAAACCTGCGCGAATTTGCGGCAGCCCGTTTCAAGCAGCTGATCGTACCCTACTGGCTGCTGATAATCTTTTACAGAATAATTGACACCCTGCGTTTCAAAATATTTAACACAGGCTACCCGCTGTATTGGAGAGGCACAGCAGCTAATCTGCTTTACGGTTCATTTATACTGCCGCGCTTTCCGTTTCTCTCAAAAATTATGAGAGGTGTGACAGCCTGTCCTGCAGAACCCTCCAACGTTTACATATTACCGTCAAGCTGCCATCTCTGGTTTCTGCCGGCAATGTTCACGGCAAGCATAATTTTTGCTCTGCTCGCGCCGAAATTCAAAAAAGAATTTTCCGCGCCGAAATTTATTTTGACTGTTTTCGCGCTCTTCTGTCTTGCCTCGCTTGAAGTGCGTTTTCAGTGTCTCAG
>JAZRZG010000021.1:0-1713 GCA_045601305.1 Synergistaceae bacterium | reverse complement strand
CGGCAACTATCGCGGCGAAAGCGCGGGAGCAATCGGTGTTGCGTATAAGCCAAACCCGAACTTTATGCTTAGCGCGTCAACATCGGTAGGACAGAATCAGAACGCGTACAACGCCGGCGTGAGCTTCAAGTTCGGCAAGGGTGAAACGGCACAGACAAGAACTGAACTGAAAAAGCAGGTGCAATTCGTTAACGAAGAAAACAGAGTGCTGAAAACACAGATTAGCAATCTTGCTGCCGAAAACGCAAACATCTTGTCCGAGAATATTGAAATGAAAGCTGCAAACAGGACACAGGATGAGCAGCTGCAGACACAAGACGAACAACTGAAGTTGCAGAATGAACAGCTGAAACTGCAGAACGAAAGATTGAAGACGCAGGACGAAAAGCTGAGGGTGCAGGATGCGCAGCTGAAAGCGCAGGAGGCAAGAATCAAAGCGCTGGAAGAGCTTGTTAACAAGATGATTAAGAAATAGCACAAAAAACAAAAAACAATATTGCAAAAGTTCCGGTATTCAGCCGGAACTTTTGTTCTGTGCTATAATTATCCAGGTTTGATTTGCGAGAGGTCTCTTGCGGAGAAAACGAAGGGGATTCTGAGGCTTAAATTTCGTATTGAGGCTGAAGAGAATGGGGCGCGGATGCGCTGTTGTTTGTTCTCGGACGCCTGCGGGCGTCTGTTTGTTTGCAAAGGAGAATTTTTGATGAACGTAATAGCAATTATCGGTATTCTTGTGCAGAGTGACTGTTGTACGTCGGGGCTGAACGCCATTTTGTCAGATTTCGGCGAATATATTGTCGCGCGTACAGGTGTGCCGTGCAGAGCATCAGGGCTGAACGTTATTTCGATAATAATTGACGCGCCTGTTGACAAGATCAACGCGCTGTCGGGCAAACTTGGCAGGCTGCGCGGGATTTCGGCTAAAACAGTAACGCTGGCAAAACAGAACGCTTAATGAGGTGAATATGGTGAAAAAGATAGCGATTTACGGTAAGGGCGGTATAGGAAAGTCAACTGTGACGTCAAATCTTTCGGCAGCGCTTGCGTGTCTCGGAAAGCGCGTTATTCAGATTGGCTGTGACCCTAAGGCAGATTCAACGATAAATCTTCTCGGCGGGCAGGCTGTTATGCCTGTCATGAATTTTATGCGGGAGCATGACGAGCTGCCGAAACGGGAAGATATTGTGAAAACGGGCTTCGGCGGAGTTTTGTGCATAGAAGCCGGAGGTCCTACGCCGGGCTTGGGCTGTGCAGGACGCGGTATCATCACAACGTTTAATCTGATTGATGATCTGAGGATATTTGAGAGTTTTCAGCCTGACGTTGTGCTTTATGACGTTTTGGGCGATGTCGTCTGCGGCGGTTTTGCCGCTCCCATCCGCGAGGGCGCGGCAGAAGAGGTGCTGATTGTCACATCGGGCGAAAAAATGGCGCTGTATGCGGCGAACAATATAAATCAGGCTGTCAATAACTTTGCTGACAGAGGCTATGCAAGGGTCGGCGGTGTTATTCTCAATCGCAGAAACGTGCCGAACGAGGAGGAAAACGTACGCGGTTTTGCGGAGAAAAACGGGCTTTCTGTGATAGCGGACATTCCAAGAAGCGACGAGATTTCACGGTTTGAGGAACTTGGCAAAACTGTTGTCGAAGGTGATCCCGCGCTTGCGGTCAGCGTGAAGTTTACGGAACTTGCGAAACGAATTGTGAATGACT
>JAZRZG010000020.1:0-2407 GCA_045601305.1 Synergistaceae bacterium | reverse complement strand
GCAACATCGTGAGCAACAAACGCCTGCGCAGGCGAATTTGAATGTTGAAACATCAAGAACGTTTGTTCAAAAACAGTCAAATTTGCGAACAAACGGACAATGGTCAGATATTTTTGACTGTTGAGCCGATTGTTCGCTGTGACAAAATATGAAAAAAGCACCTCAGCAAAACGCTGAGGTGTTTTTTTTGTATGTTTGTATGTTTCGGTATGCAAAGCACTGTGTACTATTTCAGCACTGCGCCTTCAACGCCGCTTGTCGCATGAGCGCGGCAGCGGTTGAGAAAAACGCTGTCTGTTTCCTGCGGCTTCGGGGTAAATTTCGCACGGCGTTTTTCAAGTTCTTCTTCGCTGACTTTGAGGTCAAGTCTTTTGTTCGGAATGTCGATGAAGATAATGTCGCCTTCTTCAACCAAACCGATGGGACCTCCCGCGCAGGCTTCCGGCGAAACGTGCCCTATTGACGCGCCTCGTGTCGCGCCGGAGAAGCGTCCGTCTGTAATAAGCGCGACTGTTCCGCCTTTGCCTTGTCCCATGATTGCAGAGGTCGGGGTAAGCATTTCGCGCATTCCGGGACCTCCTTTTGGTCCTTCGTTGCGGATGACGACAACGTCTCCGTCATTGATTTCGTTTGCAAGTATCGCGCGGCTGGCGTCTTCTTCACATTCAAACACGCGCGCGGGTCCTTCGTGCACAAGCATTTCGGGCGCAACTGCCGCCTGTTTTACGATAGCGCCGAGCGGCGCAAGTGTGCCTTTCATAAAGGCAAGTCCGCCTTTGGCATGGAACGGTCTGTCAAGAGGTCTGATGGTTTCAGGGTCTGTCACTTTGCAGTCTTTGACGTTTTCGGCAACGCTGCTGCCTGTAACTGTTATCGGCTCTCCGTGAATGAGTCCTGCGTCAAGCAGCTGTTTCATAAGCGCCTGAACGCCGCCTGCCTGCCACAAATCTTCAAGGTGCGAGGCTCCGCCCGGGCTCATTGAGCAGACGTGCGGCACTTTCTCACCGAGCGTGTTGAACAAATCCAGCGTGATTTTCAGCCCTGCCGCCCATGCGATTGCCGGAAGGTGCAGCGTGGTGTTTGTGGAGCCGCCGAGCGCAAGGTCAACGGCGACTGCGTTTTCAAATGCCTGCTGTGTGAGAATATCGCGCGGACGGATATTTTTCCTAATCAGCTCCATTACGGCTCTGCCGGCATCTTTCGCAAGGCGGATACGCCCCGCGTGGACTGCCGGAATTGTGCCGTTGCCGGGCAGCGCAAGTCCCAAAACTTCCATCATGCAGTTCATTGTGTTTGCGGTAAACATTCCTGAGCAGCTGCCGCAACCCGGACATGCGTTTGCTTCAACGTCGTGCAGCTCTTGTTCGCTGATTTTGCCCGCAGAGCAGCTGCCGTCGGCTTCAAAAACGCTGTTGAGGTCAAGCGTTCTGCCGTTGAGTTTTCCTGTCAGCATTGGACCGCCTGAGACCACTACTGACGGTATGTTCAGCTTTGCGGCTGCCATAGCCATTCCGGGAACTATTTTGTCACAGTTGGGAATAAGCACAAGTCCGTCAAAGGCGTGCGCTTTTGCCATAACTTCGATTGAGTCCATTATCAGTTCGCGGCTTGTGAGCGAGAATTTCATGCCTTCGTGATTCATCGCTATGCCGTCGCAGACGCCGATTACCGGAAATTCTATCGGAAGTCCGCCTGCTGCGTAAATTCCTGCTTTTACCGCTTCTGTGAGCTGACGAAGATGAACGTGCCCCGGAATAATTGCGTTGTAGGCGTTTGCTACGCCTATCCATGGACGTTCAACTTCCCAGTCTGTGTAACCCGCCGCTTTCAGAAGAGAACGGTGCGGCGCTCTCTGGAAACCTATTTTTGCCTGATCACTGATCATTGTTACTGCTCCTTTCTCATTCACTGTGCCGCAGTGCGCTTTGGTCTGTTCGCAGTGCGGAAAATCTTTAACGCTGACTGTTAAATGCTGATACGCTTTTATTTTTCTTACTTCGAGAATATCATATCGTCCAGACAGCCGCCGGATTCAACCATCGGGAATACGCAGGCTTCCTGCGGTATTTTGAAATCTACAACCACTGCGCCGGAGGTTTTAAGCGCTTTTTCTATCGCGCCGCTGACTTCTTCCGGTTTTTCAACGCGAATGCCGCAGACTCCCATGCCTTCCGCGATTTTCACAAAGTCAGGGTCACGCGGATAAAGTGTCGCGGAGTAGCGTCTGTCATAGAAAAGTTCCTGCCACTGGCGCACCATGCCGAGACATGAGTTGTTGAGGACAAAAACTTTAACAGGGATATTGTAGCGCGCGCAGGTGTCAAGCTCCTGAATATTCATCATAAAGCTGCCGTCGCCGGCAATGCAGACCACCGGTCTGTTCGGCCGCGCGAAATAAGCGCCCATC
>JAZRZG010000019.1:0-3226 GCA_045601305.1 Synergistaceae bacterium | reverse complement strand
ACGCCTGCGCAGGCGAATTTGAATGTTTAGTTACAAGGAACGTTTGTTCGAGAACAGTCAAATTTGCGAACAAACGGACAACAGTCAGATATTTTGACAGTTGAGCCGCTTGTTCGTGATGGAGATATACGGAAATATATAAACGCCCGAGAGCTTTATCGCTTTCGGGCGTTTTGTTGACTGATTAGAGCCGCTGGGCCCCGCATCTTCGCTTCGCTCGTGCGGGGAGACGATTTTTTCTCTGTCATTCCGCACCCCACCAGTCATTCCGCACTTGATGCGGAATCCAGTGGCTTTTGGTTTTTTCTTCTCAATAACAGGCTTCGCCTGTAAAGTCACTGATCCCCGCATCTTCGCTTCGCTCGTGCGGGGAGACGAGGGGGAATAGGCGCTCGCGCGGGGAGACGAGGAGGGATGTCATTCCGCACTTGATGCGGAATCCAGTATCTTTGCCCCAACGGGGTTATAGAAAAACCAATGACCAAAAAAAAGATATATTCCGCGGCATCAAAATCATATCTTTAACTCTTGATTCCGCAGTAATTATATAGCGTTATGTAGTTCGTAAATTATTCTCTGACATACACTCTGTAATATTCTGTTTCTTTAACCTTGCGGTAACGTGTTTCAAGCGCACCGCAATTTTTCCACAGTCCGTCAAACGGCGTTACAAGTATGGCTTTAATTTTCTGTGTATCCGCCGCGTAGGCAACATCGTCCGCAGACGGGTTTCCTGCAAAGAATTTAACTGCTTTTGCGTGCCGCTCATTTAGTTTTTTCTCGCTGTAATATTCAGAATAGCATTTTGAAAATATCAGGTCTGCAAGCGCAGTGTAACGTTCTGCGTAAAACGAGAAGAAAATATTTGTGTATTCTCCGAATATCTGATTCGGCATATTTTCAAAGCTCTTAGGATTACACATAACAATTTCGTTTTTGTCCGTATGCTCGCGCACAACGCTCCACCCTTTTGCTGCTTCTGCAAAAGCTGTGTGTATCTGCGGGTCACTTTTGGGGAGATTAAGTTCTCCAGTAAATGTATCGTGATACAGCAGAGGAAAGCAGACAAGAAGAGCAACAAAGGCAGTGCCGTATCTTGCCCCTGATTTTTTCAGAACGTCATAGATATTTACGCAAAGCACCGCGGCAAATATAGTGCAGAGTCTAAAGGCCGCCGTCGGTGTACGCCAGCCGAAATCGTTTGTATAAAAGGTGCTGTGCACAACGAATATTACCGCCAAGAGCATCAGCGTAAAATATTTTCCGAGTTTCGCAAGGCGGTCTTTCGGCAGTATGTGAGGAATCAGAATCGCGGTTATGCCCAAAACATAGGGCAGGGAAAGTCTGCACGGCAGTATGAAAAGATAAAAATAACACCAGTGTTTTACTGTCTGCGTAAATCTTAAAATCGGAATGTCGTAGGGGTTTACGCCGGGCATGTCGTAAGGCTTTACGCCGAACGCAAGCGGTGAACTTTCCGGATAGTATTGCAGCATATAGCGGATAAACATTGCTGAAAGCAGCAGGGCGAACAGTGCCGCCGCAAGCTGAAAAACGAACGAGGCGTTGAAATCTTTTCTGTACTCTCCGTTTGTAATATATATTGATATCAGCATAAGCACAAACAGCAGCAGGGCAAATATTCCGGCATAAACGGAGGTAAAGAAAGCCGCGGCGGCAAGCAGCCCCAAAAGCAGCGCAAGCTCAAGCGACTGCCTTTTGTCTCTGTTTTTCAGCAGCAGCGTGTAAAGGTATAGGACAATCAACACGGCTGCGCCAGAAAATTCATGCTGAGGGCTCCACAGCGTATTGTCGAAAAATGTCCAGTAAACTTCGTTTGGGACTGAAAAAATTTTGTGCAGCGCTTTCGGCAGAATAGCTTGTATCTGCGCGTTTGTTATTGACGATGAACAGCTCAGCAGAAACAAAAATAGCAGAGATATTTTCCTTTTCGTCAGTTTTATTCCGAAAGCGCCGACTGTAAGAAGCGAAAGCAGCGCGGTAAAGCCTGTCATAACCGCCTCTGCGTCAAGCGCGCTGACAAATGGAAGCGCCGCAAGCTGCGCCGCCCACGCGTGCCAGCCGAAGTAGTAGGACATGACAAGCGGTTTTCCCTCCTCCGCAAGCCATGGGTTAAGCGGAGGCAGTCCGTTTGCCGATATTGAATGTACTATCGCGGTTTTTACATGGTCATAGGCTGATCGTGTAAAATAAACACCGCTGCCGATTTTATGCGGCATAACCCCGTACATAATGAGCAGAGAAAGAATTATTGAGGCAAGAATAAACAGCCATACAGCTTTGTCACGGATAAAAAACAGTTTTTGTCTGCGCACAAATACCAAGCCGGCAGAAAACAGCGACACTGCGGCAAACAAAAAGCCGTTGTACGGCAAAAGCATGCCGAAGAATACGCTTACGGCAAGCCATACGGCTGCGCCGAGCATAGGCGCAAACAGAAACTGCACAATTTTGCCATCTTCTCCGTTTTCACTGTCAAAGCGCGCCGCGTCAGGCATAAGCGCCATGCCAAACATTCCGTAACAGCTTAACAATACAAGTTCAATAAACAGATATCGCCACACGGCTGTAACCTCCCTGTTTTTTCTCCCTGCTTATTATACAACAGCCAGTAAAAAATCCCTTCCCGAAGGAAGGGATTTTTGCAGTCGCGTTAATGCTTAAATTCTGCCTGTTGCGCGAAGAACAAGTTCTGCGATAATTGCAGAGCCGATAAATGTTCCTATGAAGACAAAGAGTCCGACAAGGATAATTTTCCAGCCCTGTTTTTTGAGCAGTTCCGTGTCTTTGCCGATTGCAAGTCCTGCGTATGCAAGTATAGGCGTGCAGAGAACCATGAAGTTCACTTTTTTGACTGCCTCAGTGATAAATTCAGCGCCGGGGAATCCCGGAATTGTCATAATGCATCCGAGTGTAACTATGTAAGCAACTGTCGGAAGACCTTTCCACGGAATGAAGTGCGCAATGATTATACCGAGTACAACTATTACAAGCAGCAGAAGTATCCCGGGAATTGCCGCGAGGAAGCCTTCCTGGAAGGACTGCATAAGAGTGTAAGATTCTTTGCAGTTTCTAATCCAGTTCATCCAGTTGCCAAAAAGCGCGATGATTGTGATTAATGGGAGGAATTTTGCCATCTTCTCCGTTTTCACTGTCAAAGCGCGCCGCGTCAGGCATAAGCGCCATGCCAAACATTCCGTAACAG
>JAZRZG010000018.1:0-10504 GCA_045601305.1 Synergistaceae bacterium | reverse complement strand
AGACAGACAGACAGACAGACAGACAGACAGACAGACAGACAGACAGACAGACAGACAGACAGACAGACAGACAGACAGACAGACAGACAGACAGACAGACAGACCTCCTTTAAGGTAGGTTTTGGTTTTCTATACCCCTCCTTTATTCCTGAACTAAAGTTTATTCCTCGGAATTTTACCAAAATTCAAAAAATAAACCTGAATAACGAAAATAAAACAGGCGATGCGCTGCGCACCGCAAATGTTAGTTTTTGTGCAATGAGCCTGACAAAAGTTGGAGCCTTTTATCTGTTATAGGCTGCAAAACGGTGAAAAACGCCGCATTGCGGCGTGCAAATACAGGCAATAAGCACCAAAAATTATATAAAAGGGAGCGGTTTAGTTATGGCAGACAGAATTTCTTACATCTACATCTTCACTTTAAGCATCGGCGGCAAGGCAGTTGCAAAATACGCCGGACAGCACAGCTTTATTCCCGAAGGAACGGAAACCTTTGACGTGAATTATCTTGGTTCAGGCACCTGTTGGAGAAAACTTAGAACGCAGTTTGGTTTCAGCGACGGCTGCAAATGGATGAAATCTAAAGACAGCAACGCTGAATACGAATTTGTTGGCAAAGATAAAAATATCGTATTCACGGGAAGAATTGCCTGTATGCTGACAGACTGCAAAGATACGAATAAGATGGAAAAAATGCTTGTAGAAGCTATGGTGCAGTCTGAAGGGCTTAACATGGATTTAATCAATGCGTTCAGAGAAGAAACAGCGGAGTACAGAGATACTGAGAAATTTTTGAAAGAACATAAAAATATCTGCGGCGGAAAGGGCTTGTTTGTGAATCAGGTGCCCGGAGGCAGCAATTTCGCGCAGTCTCTCACGGAAGGCGAGCGCCGATATCGTACAAAGCGTTCCATACTGCAATTTATGCTGCCTGAATACAAAATAAAGTTTGTCAACGGTCAGCTTGGTATGCTGGATAAAGCCGTATTCAGGTACAAAGACGGACGGGAAAAAGAACACAAGCTGACACATGTCTATGGCACGGCGGGGGTACGTCTGGGTTACAGCTTTGAGGAACTGAAATCAAAGATGTCGGAGGAAGAAGCCGCGAAATACGATGACAGCCAAAAGCTGCTTCTGATACAGAAATATGCGAGAGAAATCGCGAAAAAGGCAAAAGGAAACGGCGGAAAAAACGCGCCGGCAAGAAAACAGGTGCAGGAAATACTCGCAGGTTATACAAGCGAATGGGATTATGCCTATGCGAGGGAACACATAAAAGCTCTGTCAAAGGAAATCATTAACAGCTTTGCGAAATAAATTAGGGCAGACGAAGAAAAAGTCCACAAACTTACCGGGAGGAAATCTCAATGAAATGTCCGAATTGCGGCGCGGAAGCGCGAAAGAATGAAACGTTTTGCGGAAGCTGCGGAACAAAAATAGACTGGAGCGGCTGCGTATTCTGCCCGAAATGCGGGGCGGAGACGGCGGCAGATTCCGTATTCTGCGAAAAATGCGGCGCAAATCTCAAGGAAGCCCCGAAACAAATTGAAAGGAACAAAAAGAAAAGGAAACTTATTCTTATTCTCTGTATTGCCGTGCTGTTTGCCGCGGCGGCAATATTCGGCGGAATGAAGTATATCGGGCGCGAGGCGGAGAAATTATACGAAAAGGGCAAGCAGCATTTTGACGCAGGCGAATATTCCGAGGCTTACAGCTGTTATTCAAAGGCGGCTGCGAGGGGCAGCGGTGCCGCCATGTTTGGTTTGGGCACAATGTATTATTACGGCAAAGGTGTATCACAGGGCTATACGGAAGCCGTGAAATGGTTCAAAAAAGCTGCCGAAAAAGACAGTTACAGAGCTATGGGCATTTTGGGCTACTTGTATGAGCGGGGTGAAGGTGTATCGCAGAATAAAGAGGAGTCCGCGAAATGGTATTCCAGAGCCATGAATAGCGCTAAAAAAGCGGCTGAAAAAGGTGATTCCGAGAGTATGTTCAACTTAGGCTTAATGTATTACAACGGTTATGGAGTTTCGCAAGATTACGCCGAAGCGGCGAAATGGTACAGAAAAGCGGCGGAAAAAGACAATTACGATGCTATGTGCAGTTTGGGATGCCTATATGAGTTTGGCAAGGGCGTATCACAGGATTACGCGGAAGCGGCAAATTTGTACAAGAAGGCGGCGGAAAAAGGCAATGCAATTGCTATGAAGAATTTAGGCTGGTTGTATGTGTTTGGCAAAGGAGTTCCGCAGAATTACGCAGAAGCGGTGAAATGGTACAGAAAAGCGGTGGAAAATGGCTGTGAAGTTGCTATGTGGAATTTGGGCTGGCTGTATGAGTTTGGCAAAGGCGTACCGCAGAATATTGACGAAGCCGTTAAATGGTACAGGAAAGCGGCAGAAAAAGGCGACAAATATGCCAAAGAAGCGCTGAGAAGGCTCGGTGCGGAATAAAAAGGAGGATAAAACAGATGTCCGCGATTGGAAATTTTTTTAGAAAATCATTATTGCTGCTTGTTTTAGCCGGTCTCGTGTTTTCCGGAACCGCTCTTGCTCGTGAGATTGACAGGAATGAATTTATTGAAAAAGTAAAAACCGACCACCCTAATTTTGAATTTTTGATGACCTCCGATAACAGAGTATTTGCAAAGGAACGTTATGGATTTGATTGGTATAGCGATGCGTTTTGGTTTATCGATAAAAAATCCTTGGAAATAAGAGAAAATGATAATTGCAAGTATATCGTTGCTAAGGTGTATGCGGTAGGTTTGGCGAATGATAGATATGATTATAGTCAACGTAGTTGGATAAAGATACAGCGCATAGCAGTTGAAGATGTTTTCGCCGTGAACATAAAACAAAGGCAGATTCAGGAGCTTAAATGTGTCAAATATGACCATAACGGGATTGTTGACAATGTTACGGACACGCCGTTCAGAACAGATAACTGGCGGGAAATTTCGGACGGTACGTTGGATGCTTATATCTATGATTACGCTGTCAAAAATTGTCCCTCGTCATTTTTCGGCTCGTTTTTTTCGTTCGGCGGGATTTTCCGTTATCTGGCGTGGCTGGCAGTTATTGCTTTGATTGTTTTTGCCGTCCGTTCAGGGAAGAAAATTTTTAACGTAACGGTGAACAGGGACGAACTGAACGCTCAAATGAGCGGCGCGGCTGAAAAGGCGAAGAACGTGCAAAGCGCGGTAAAGCACAGCGTGAAATACGCGGGAATTGTCAGAGACGGCATTAAGAAAAAAGTAAAACGGTACGGCGCGGCTTCCGGCGCGGCATTTTGCAGAAAATGCGGCGCTAAAATCAGCAGAAACGAATTGTTCTGCGGAAACTGCGGAGCAAAAATAGACTGGAGCGGCTGCGTATTCTGCCCGAAATGCGGGGCAGAGTCGGCGGCAGATTCCGCTTTCTGCGAAAAATGCGGGGCAAGTCTGCAGCCATCTCAAAAACAGCCTGAGCCTGTTCAGACAGTTGCCCACGAAGCGGAAAATCAGGAAACTGAAACAGCAGCAGAGCAGACGATTCAGGAAACTGAAAACAAAACCGCTGCAAAAAAGAAAATCAAAAAGAAGCTCGTATCAATCGTTGGAATTGCAGTTGTCATAATTTGCGCGGCGGTGTTTGGGGCAGTGAAATATTCCGAATACGAGATTAAAAATTTGCGCGAAAAGGGCGAGCAGTACCTCGGCGCAGAGAAATATACGGAAGCCTATGACTTTTTTTCAAAAGCGGCAGAAAAAGGCGACGCTGTCAGTATGTACAATTTGGGCTTAATGTACGTGGACGGTATGGGATTGTCGCAGGACGGCGTTAAGGCTCAGGAATGGTATCGTAAGGCTGCGGAAAAGGGCAGCACGGAAGCCATGAGAGATTTGGGCAAAATGTATTTCCTTGGAAAGGGAACGCAGCAGAATTATAAAGAGGCTGCGAAATGGTTCAAACAGGCTGCCGACAATGAAAATGCTGAAGGTATGCGTCTTTTCGGTGATATGTGCAAGCTTGGTTTGGGAATGGAGCAAAGCAACTCCGAAGCCGCAAAGTGGTACAAAAAAGCCATGGAAAAAGGAGATCTCGAAGCTATGTGCTTCTTGGGTGTAATGTATGACAAAGGAGAGGGCGTAGCGCAGAACAGCTCCGAGGCGGTAAAATTATTCAAACAGGCTGCTGAAAACGGCAGCGTTACAGGAAAAATTTTCTTGGGTGATATGTACGCGCGCGGTGCGGGAGTGCAGCAGGATTATGGACAAGCCCTGAAACTGTACGAAGAAGCGGCGGAGAAAGACTCCATTCTCGCAATGCAACGGTTGAGCATCATGCACTTAGAGGGAAACAAAGCGGTTCAGCAAGATTTTCAGAAGGCAGTTTATTGGCTTGAAAGAGCAGCCGATGCCGGTGATAAGGAGTCTGTTGAAGTTCTGCAAAAGTTGCGCCAAAATGCTGCAAATAACGCCGCTGTTGAGAATACGGCAGAAAACGCAACAGGCTCACCAATTCAAATTAACGGAACAAGGGTAAACATGCGCCAAAGTCCAAGTATGAATGCCCCTGTAGTGTATCAGTTTCCGGGTTACGAATTTGTAACGGCTACGGAAAAGACCGAAGCCGGCGGCGGCAAATATCCGTGGTACAAGGTTTCCTACAACGGTTATACCGGTTGGGTGTATGGTCAGTTTGTAAGATAGCATGGTTATGAATTGTAAAATCAAGAAATTTCTTTCGCTATTGCAAATTGGTCTGTTACTGTTAGGAACAGTGGCTTGCGCTTTGGCTGATAACAGCAAGATATGGATTAAAATTGTCAAGCACGAACATTTGCTTTACGTTATGGACGGCAAAAGCGTTGTCGCAAAATTCGGCGTTGCGGTTGGCAGAAACAGCGGACAGAAACAGAAATCGGGAGACTGCCGGACGCCGGAGGGAAATTTTTCCGTTCAGTCTGTGCAGTCAGCGCAGGGTTGGTCGCATGATTTTCATGACGGAAAGGGCGTTATTCCCGACGCATACGGTCCGTGGTTTATTCGTTTGAAAACGGGCTGGAGCGGTATAGGCATACACGGAACACATGACTCTGCGTCTATCGGAAAGAATGTTACGGAAGGCTGCATCCGTCTTAAAAATGAAAATCTGAGGACGCTGAAAGAAAAATATATCCGTGTCGGTATGCCTGTGATTATTGAGAATTAAAAGCGAATGTTTAATTAGAAAAATAACAGCGGCTTGGAATTTCCAAGCCGCTGTGTATTGCGATTTTGTTTTTAGTCGTTCATCTGATACCAGAACGGGCGGAGGAACTTAATGCAGCAGCCCTGTTCAACTTCAGGTCCCTGATCTCTCCTGCTTGTCTGTACGCGAATTTCCTGATCGCCGACCTTAACAAGGTAGTCAATAACTTCACCGAGGAAGGCTTTGCGGAGGACGTAGCCGCGGACGCCGTCAGGATCGCTTTCTGACGTAAATTTGATTTCAGTCGGACGGCTGGCGAGGTTGAAGATGTCTTCGCCTTTCATTCGTGCAGGGATTGCAAGCGATGACGGCAGAGCAAGTTCTGAGCCTGTAATATAGGCATTGTCACCGCGCCAGTGCGCGTTTGTGAAGTTTGAAACACCGATGAAGCTGAAAACAAATTTGTTTGCAGGGTTGTTGTAGATATTCAGCGGTGTGTCAACCTGCTGCATAACTCCGAGCTTCATTACGAGTATTCTGTCTGAAAGCGCCATAGCTTCAGACTGGTCGTGTGTAACGTAAATGATGGAGAAACCGTATTTATTCTGCAGTTCTTTGATTTCGAAACGCATTTCCTCTCTGAGGTGCGGGTCAAGTGAAGAAAGCGGCTCGTCAAGAAGCATAACATCAGGGTTTATCGCAAGAGCACGCGCAAGCGCGACACGCTGTTTGCCGCCGCCTGAAAGATCCGCAGGGCTGTTGTTTGCCGAGTCAAGAAGGTTTGTAGAGGTCAGAGCATCTTTTGTGCGGCGCTCTATCTCTGATTTTTCAAGTTTCCTGAGACGCAGCGGGAATGCGATGTTCTCGTAAACGCTCATGTGCGGCCACACCGCGAATGCTTGGAAAACCATTCCGAAGTTACGGTCTTCCGGCGGTGTGTAGTGATGTTTTTTCGGTGACGAGAAAAGTTTGTCTCCTACCCATACTTCACCGTCGGTGAGGTCTTCAAAGCCTGCGACCATGCGAAGCGTGGTGGTTTTGCCACAGCCGGAAGGTCCGAGCATGGAGAAACATTCGCCCTTGTCGATGTTAAGGTTAAGATGGTTGACTGCGGTAACATCTCCGAAACGTCTTGTAACGTCTATTAAACGGACAAAGGACATATTAATCACCTGCTTTCTTGGTTATACGGTTAATGATCGACTGGCAGATAACGATGAGAATAAGCGCTATACCTGCCAAAGCAGCGGACATAACCGTTTCGCCGTCTTCGTTCAGCGTGTAAATCGCAACGCCGATTGTTCTTGTCGTAGGCGCGTAAAGCATGATTGAAACCGTGAGTTCGCGAAGCGCGGGGAGGAAAATAAGGAAGAACGCGCTTATCATGCCCGGACGCACAAGCGGAATGACAATGTCTTTGAGCGACTGCCACATCGTTGCTCCGCAGGAACGAGAGGCTTCCATGAGGGAGTCGTGAACCTGTTCGAGCGCTGCCGTGTTCGCTCGCAGCGAGAACGCCATATAACGCGCGATGTAGGCGACAAGGATAATCCATACCGTATTGTAAAGGTTTATCTTAAATTTGCCGCTCCAGGCAAGGATAACGCCAAGCGCGATAACAGATCCCGGGACAGAGAAAGGAAGCATTCCGAGGAATTCGAGGATACTTTTTCCGCGAACCTTCATCTTTACGATGACGTAGGAAATCATAACGCCGGCAAACATTGTAATTGCCGCGGCGGCAAGACCGAGCGAAAGACTGTTGAAGATCGCGTCTTTCGTTACGTCATATTCAGTCAGTATGTACTTGTAGTTGGCAAGCGACATATTTTCCCAAGTCAGAGGCACGCCGTAGGTATCAACTGAGCCTACCATAAAAATGATGACTGTCGGAAGGATAATCGTAAAGCCGATATAAGCAAGGCAGAAGATAAGAAGCGGATAACGAAGACCGCGGAGCTTAAGTTCCATCGGTCTGAATGATTTTCCGCCGATAATCTGATAGTGACCCTTGCTGAGTATTTTCTGCTGTGCCCAGATAATCGCGGCAGCCGTTACAACGAGAACGGTTGAAAGAACCGCGCCCGTGCGTATTGAGGTGAAGGAGCCGGCGCTCTGGTGAATCTTTTCGTAGATAAGGGTCGGAATGTTGTAAATACCCTGTTCAATGCCGAGAACAGCGACTGTTCCGAAATGAGCCATAGAGTAGAGCATTATAAGAAGCGCGCCGGACATAATTGAAGGCAGGACAAGCGGTATTGTGATTTTTCGCGTAATCGTGAAAAGTCCTGCGCCTGAAATTCTTGCGGATTCCTCAAGCGTCGGGTCCATGCGTTCAAGCGCGCCGCAAACCTGAATAAAAACGAACGGGAAAAGATACATTACTTCGACAAGGCTTATGCCGAGGTAACTGTAAATGTTGAATACAGGGTGGTCAAGCCCAAACGTATTCATAAAGAATCTGTTTATGTAGCCGGCGTTCGGAGAAAGAAGCATTTTCCAAGCCAAAGCTCCGATAAATGACGGAAGCATGAACGGAACGAGGAAAAGGCTCTTCATAAATTTTTTGAAAGGCAGGTCAGTACGAGTGACAAGCCATGCGAAGAAAGTTCCGACTATTGTGGAACCAAGCGTTGTCATACTTGCTATGAGCAGCGAATTTTTCAGCGCCTGGAAAGTGTCCGGTTCAGTCAGAACGGCAATAAAGTCTTTGCTGTTGAACTTGCCTTCAACGAAAAACGCGTTGAAAAGTATAAGCAGAACCGGCCATGCGACAAATACGACAAGAATGGCTATAGCGAGGAAAAGAATGATATGAGCAACGCCGAAGCTGCTCTCTTTTTTAATAGTACTCATTATTCTTCTGCCTCCTTAAGCTGTGCCGAGTCAAACCAGTGCAGCGCGCGAAATTCGATATAAATGTCATCGCCCTCTTTGAACATAAGGTCGCTGCTGATTGCTTCGTGAGTCACGACCTCCGTGCGAAGTGTTTCGCCGTCAAGGTCAATGGCGTAGTCCATTGTGGTGCCGAGGAAGTTTGCTCTGTGTACCTTGCCTTTCAGTCCGCGCCCCTCTTTGTTGATTGAAACGTCTGACGGACGGAAACCAACGACCCATTCATGACCGCTGTCTGCCGCCGGCGCGTTCATCGTGATTTCCTGAGTGCCGTTACCGACGTAGAATTTGCCTTTTTCTTCGCGGATTTTGAGGAAATTGGCTATGCCCATGAACTTGAAGACAAAAAGGTCGGCAGGCTGTTCAAAAATTTCAAACGGAGTGCCTATCTGGCGGATTTTGCCCTGCTTGTCCATGATTGCTATACGGTCGGAAATCGCAAGAGCAACCTCCTGGTCATGCGTAACATAAAGAACGGTAATGCCGAATTTACGCTGCAATGCTTTGATTTCAAATCGCATCTCTTCTCTGAGATTCGCGTCAAGGTTGCTGAGCGGTTCGTCAAGAAGCATAACCGACGGGTCTGCGACAAGAGCGCGCGCAAGAGCGACACGCTGCTGCTGACCGCCGGAAAGCTCTGACGGAAGACGTTTGTCAAGCCCTTCCATGCCGACGACCTCAATCATGCGGTTGACAAGCTTGTCAATTTCGTCCTTCGGACGTTTTTCCATTTTAAGCGGATACGCGATATTCTGATAAACCGTCATGTGCGGCCACACCGCGTAATCCTGAAAAACAATGCCGAGCGTGCGGCGTTCGGGAGCTACGTAAGCGCCTGTTTCGCTGTCCGCGACGACAACGTTGTCTATTTCAATTTTGCCTGCGTCAGGGACATCATGACCTGCTATAAGCCTGATGAGTACCGTTTTGCCGCAGCCGGAGGGACCAAGCAGCGTGAAACATTCGCCCTTGGCAATATCAAGGTTAAGATTTTCATGCACCTTGTGCTTGCCGTAAGCCTTGTCCACTCCCTTTATGCTGATAATATTTTCCATATCCAGTCCTCCTGAAGATTAAATCAAAAGGCAGAACGGGAGGATACTCCCATTCTGCCCGTAAAAAACAGCGTAAACTATTTTTTCTTCATTATTTCGGAGAATTTCTTGATTGTGTCTTCCTTTGTCTTGACTGCTTCGTTGTAGTCTATTTTGATTGACTGAGCAAGAGCCTTTTTCGGTGTCGGAAGCGTGAAGTTTTTGTTCGGCATTTTGACATCTTCGCGAACAGGAATTGTGCCTTGTGCTGCTACGAGCGTCTGTGCTTCCTGACCGAGCATGTAGTCGACAAATTTCTTTGCTGCATCAAGGTGCGGTGTGCCCTTGAAGATCGCGATCGGTGAAGGAACTACGAGAAGTTCTTTCGGATAGCACATCTTAATGTGAGCGCCCTTTGTGATTTTGTTGTCAGTGATGTAGTCAACTGCGAGAGACGCAAGAAGTTCGCCTGACGCCGTGTCGTCGATAACCTGACCTGAGCCTTTGCCGATACGTCCGCCGTTGGCTTTGACATCTTCCCAGAATTTCCAGCCGAATTTCTTGGCGAGAAGCGCTACGCTCATGTATGACGTGCCTGAAAGCGCAGGGTCTGCAACGCCGAAGCCGTTTTTGAATTCAGGTTTCATAAGGTCGCTCCAAGATGTCGGGGCTTTTTTCACTCTGTCAGTGTTGATGATTATGCCGAGTGTGCCGAGACGCGCCGCATGGAATGAGCCGTCATAATCCTTGAACGGGTTGATTGTTTCTTTGAATTTCGGGCTCTTGTATTTCTCAAGAATGCCTTCCATGCGCATTTTGTAGAAGTCAGGAACTTCCGATGTCCAAAGGACGTCTGCAAGAATCTTGCCGCTCTGACGTTCTGCCGCGATTTTTGCCATGAGCTTGCCGGCGCCTGCTGACTGATAGTCAACCTTGATACCCGGGTTCTGCGCTTCAAATCCCTGAACGATGCCCTTAATGAGCGATTCCTTCATCGACGTATAGACGATGAGCTGCTCTGCTGCGTCCGCTTTGCAGACCATACCTGCAAAACCGACTGTCAGTATTGCTACTGCGAGTACTGCTGCGAATACCTTTTTCATTGCTGTTCCTCCCGTAAAATTTTTTAGCGTTTGCGCGCGGCAGAGTTGCTGATAAAACCGACAGCAAAAAACCTGACCGCCCACTTCAGCCTAAAATATTTTACCACTATATAAACGTAATGCAATAATTTTTTTGAACTTGGATAAAAAGTCGTGTATGTTTACAATACATATGTTACAAAAAGAGGAAAAAGCATTGAAAAGACTAAAGGTATTATGAACGATAGGGGTTTTATAGCGTAAATAAGGGACTAAGGTATACGGAAATACCACCGGCTGTTATAGTATGTTC
>JAZRZG010000017.1:0-6818 GCA_045601305.1 Synergistaceae bacterium | reverse complement strand
AGCCGCATGACCAGACGGTCAAGCACCGTATAACTGTCCACGCCCGAGAATTTGATCTCTCTGTCCGCCTCCATGCAAAGCTCCAGGGCTCTTGCCAACCGTCCTTTGCCCTTTCCTGCCGTTGCCGCGAGGAAATTCTTCACTCTGTATTCGTGCAGTCCGGTCTTTCTCGCTATTTCTTCGCCCGTCATTCCGTTTGCCGCGAGCGGGTCTGTTACGAGCGCCTGTATAACGTTCTGAGGCGCTGAACCTGTGCCTACCGTATGGCGTCCGAGAACTTCAAGGTTAATTTCAGGTGATTTTCCGTCGTTTTCCGAAACAAGAATTGCAAAACCGCCAAGGCAGTCTTCAAGTATCGGGAGATCTTTTTTGACATGGTCTTTGCCGTTCATTCCGAGTTTTGCAGTGCAGCCTCCGCCGACTACGACAACGTTTTTATAGGTTCCCGCTTTGACAAGCGAGGCTGCTTCAACCATAGCATGAGCAGGTCCTGCGCAGAAACCTCGGGCATCAGAGCCTGTAGCGTTTACAAGTCCAGCTGTTTCAGCTTCCGCTTTCGCGAAGTTGCCGCCGCCTCTCTGGTTCATGTCGCCGCATGCTTCTTCGCAGCAGTCAATTACATATTCAACGTCGGCAGGGTTGATTCCGGTGTTTTTGAGCAAATGGAGTATGGAAAGAACGCCGGAAGCCTTGGCAACGATATTTTCAAACATTACATGCGCGGAAAGGTTCACGTCAACATCGTGCGCGCGTTTTACGTAGCCGACGACTTTGTCTTCGTAAACAATTTCTTCCGCTGCTTCTTCTTTTGTAAAATGCAGAACATCGTCTGCATCCACTCCCTCTTTGACAAGCGCTTTTATCGCGTCGGTCATAAGCGGATGGGCTTCAAATTCCGCTCTGTGTGCCCTGACAAATTCTTTGTCAAGATGCACAAGGTCAAACGCGTCACAAACCTGAAGAAGAATGATAAATTCCGCTTCGGGCATAATTTCACCGAATTTTCCGTATCTTGTCGCGCCCTCAGCAGTCTTGTCAACCCACGGCTCGGGAAGCGCGGCAAGGTCTTCAATAGGAAGATTTCCTATATATGTCTGATTTGGCGGATATGCCACACACTGTTCATAGGATCTCATGTGTTTCGGCAGTTCTTTAAGATATTCCGAATCCGGATTAACAACTCTTTCAGTTGTCTGGGTCGCTCCGTGATACATAACCATACCCGGAACGTGAACAAGTATATAACCTGCTCCTTTGATTACGCTGTTATTCATCTCACAATCTACATCCTTTCAGTTCAGTGGTGTCGAAGGGGCAAGGCAAAACCTGCCCCTTCTGTCCGGTTTAGCAATATTTGCAATACTGTTCTCTGATTGAGTTCATTTCCTTGCAGATATCGTCAACGTCAAGCACCATTTCCATCATGCTGACCTGTTCGTCGTACACTGCAGGATCAAACTCTTCTTTTACTACCGGTTCACAAACGTGGTACACTGCGAGTCCCAACGAGACTCCTGCCAATGGACCTGCGAATGTCGGGTCTCCTGCCGTAACAGTTTCTGCCGCGAGTCCTGATGCTTCTCCCTCTGATGCTCCGAGAAGAACCACGATATTTTCAGGGCCGTACTGTTCGGAGAATTCCTTGACACGCTTCTGGTTTTCCAGGTCCATAGCGCCTGCCGCCGTTCAGACAAAGCACTCTGTCGATGCGAAAACAACTTCCGCTCCGGCAGATTCAGCACAGGCAGCTATCGCAGGACCCGGGATACCGTCGCGGTCTCCGATAATAATAGCTTTTTTGTCCTTCAAAACAGCCATTATGCTCTTCCTCCTCTTTAGAATTTATAGCAATGTCACCCAGACTGACAATACTATTTAACGTATTTTTCCACCATTGCCTTCACAGATTCAGGCGTGGCTGCTTCTTTGATGAGTTCTTCAACTTTCTGACCGTCTTTGTAAATCGTGATTGTGGGCAGTCCGAGAACTCTCTGTCCGATTGCAAGACGACGCGCCTTTGTCGTGTTGAGGCTGCAGAATTTCATTTTGCCCTCATACTGGTCCGCAAGAGCGTGAACGTGCGGCATAAGCGCCGCGCACGGCACACAGCCGTCACCGAAATAGTCCACAAGCACGTAGCCTTCTGCTTTGAGTACTTCTGCTTCAAATGTCTCCTTATCGACTTCCAACATTGTTTTTTCCTCCCTTTATTTTAGTGAATCAATATAATTTGCAGCCTGCCATGCAGCGATTGCGCCGTCTGCAGCAGCAGTTACTACCTGTCTCAGTTCCTTGACACGGACATCTCCTGCGGCATATACGCCGGGGATTTTCGTTCTCATCTGGTCGTCGGTGGGAATGTAGCCTCTGTCCATCTCAAGTTTGCCTTCAAACACGGCTGTTGCCGGTCTGTAGCCGATAAACACAAACACGCCGAACAGTCCGTCTTCAGGGTCTGCAAGATATTCGCGGAGTTCGCCGGTCTTTGTGTCTTTGATTACCATGCGGTTGAGAAGATCGTCGCCCGTAAGTTCCTCAACAACGCTGTTCCACATAAATTCAAGCTTGGGCGTTTTGAATGCCTTTTCCTGAATTGATTTTGCGGCGCGCAGCTCATCGCGGCGGTGAATAAGCGTTACTTTTCTGGCGAATTTCGTAAGATACATGGCTTCTTCAACAGCGGCATCGCCGCCGCCGACAACATATACCTCAAAATCTTCAAAGAACGCAGCGTCGCAGGTTGCGCAGTAAGATACACCCTTGCCTGTGTATTTTTCTTCGCCGGGGCAGCCGATTTTCATCGGATTGGCGCCTGTCGCGATGATGACAGCCTTCGCCTGATATGTTTCTTTTTCGCATTTAATTGTCTTGACATCGCCCTCAAGTTCAACGTCAACGACTGTGTCATACACCTTTTCAGCGCCGAATTTTTCCGCCTGGGCAGAAAAACGAGCCATAAGCGTCGGGCCTGATTCTTCTGCTTCCGAGCCCGGATAATTCTCAATTTCGTTTGTGATTGCTATCTGTCCGCCGTCTTTTGCTTTTTCAATAATCAGCGTGGACATCTTGGCTCTTCCCGCGTAAAGCCCTGCCGCAAGCCCTGCCGGACCTGCGCCGATGATGATTATGTCGTACATTTTGGACATTTTCATTACCCCTTTTTATTGTAGTTGTTGTGTTGCATGATAATAATCGCGATAACTTTATATAATGTTTCTGCAAACCGCAAATAAAACTAAAACTACACATGAACAATTATAGCAAAGAAACTGCCGCGGCACAAACAAATTTAATAAAAATACATTAAAATTTTTGCCAAATTTTTGCCTGTCTGTTCTGAGGTCGTTTCAACCTCTGTCCGCCTGTCAGCCGTTGTAATATCCGGTGTAACCTTTAAGGTCGGAGGCGAGGGCAAACACCATTCTGTCTATATCGTCAATGCAGTTTCTGATATATCTCTGAATGTCCTGAACTGACGGGCGCTCGTCATAAACGGTCTTAAAATACCCCTTGTAGAGCATACATACCATTCTGTTGAGAATAACCGCGTTCTCGACTGTAAGCGCGCCGTCGTCAATACATATCTTGCATATTTCATAATCGCGTTTCATAAATTCAGTCGCCTGGAGCATCAGTCTGAAACAGTGATTGTCCGTAGAGATTTCTTCAGGAAACATCTGATAATATTCTTCCCAGGCGCCTTTGATTTTCTTGACTGATTCCAGTTTGTTGTTAAAAAACAGCAAATTGTATGCTTCCGGTTTGCTGAACGCTTCTTTGCAGTAGCAGTCCCACACGCCGACATAAACTCCCCAGCAGTTTTTCTGGCGCTGCTGCATTTCGTTCAGACTTACGATGTAATCTTTCAAGGTTCTGAGCTCGGCAAAATACAAAAGCTGGTCAAGGTTGTCAAAATATCTGTACAAATTTGCCGATGTGCAGCCGATAGCCTTGGCAATGCGGCGAACCGAAACCGCGTTAATTCCTTCGTGCGCGATAATTTCGCTTGCTTTTATTATATATTCCCTTTTGGAAAGACCTTTGAAATATTTTTTCTTCTGTTCCGCAGCTTCTGTCATCAGTATTCCCTCTTTATAATACAGCATATACCTAATTTATGGAAATAAGCAGAAACAACTTATTCAAATCAACTGTGGTACAAACGCGCGGCTGACAGTGCGAAACAAACCGCTGCCGGTCAAATCTTATATATAACGAAAAAACTGATGGTTACATTAACAAACGGTAATTTTGGGCGGCGCGCAATGCGCCGCCCAAAATGCAAATACTAATCAAAGAGAGTCTGACCCTCGACTTCTGTCTGAAGGGCTTTGAGTCCTTTTTCAACGAGTGATCTTCTGAGTTTCTTTTCCTCGTCTGCCGCAAGCGCAGGATTGCCGAGCGGGTGAGGAATTGCGATTGTCGGAACTATTCTGTTCGCGCCGACCGTAAGTGAAATCGGTGTGATTGTGCACATGTGAACAACAGGAATGCCTGCTCTTTCAATTTCTTTAACCATCGTTGCACCGCAACGCGTGCACGTTCCTCAGGTGGAGGTCATAATGACAGCGTCAACGCCGTCTGCTTTGAGTTTCTGCGCGTATTCTGCCGCAAATTTCTTCGCTGACGCGACTGCCGTACCGTTACCGACCGTTGAGTAGTATTTGTTGTGAAGTTTTCCGATGATGCCTTCTCTTTCCATGTCGCGGAGTACGTCAACAGGGAGAACGCGGTTCGGATTTTCGTTGGCATATACAGGGTCATATCCGCCGTGCGCCGTTTCATACGTCGCTGAGGTAAGGAAGTTAACGCCTGTAATGTCATATTCGCCGTATTTCAGAGCGTTTGAAGATTCGATGTGGTCAGGGTTGCCTTTCGGAACAATACCGCCTGACGTGCAAAGCGCGATTTTAGCCTGTGAAAGATCTTTGATAGCCGGATTGGGATCTACTCTGTCAAACACAGGCATCGGATATTCTGTTTCAAACGGCTGACCGTTAATCTTTGCAAGGAGCATCTTGACTGCGCGTGCTGAGCCTCTTTCTGCCGCGAAGAAGTTGATGCGTTTGCCGGGCATAAAGCCTTCAACTTTTGACGAGCCTATTCTTTCTTTGCTGCCGAGTTTAACGGCAAACGGAGCCATGGCTTCAACTGCGTCTTTCATGCCGGCTGCGCTGTTTTTCGTCGGGAAGATATATACTTTGCTCTTGTACATATCAGCGCCCGGGTTTTCCTCATACATACCTGTGAAAACAGGAATGTTGAGCTGTGCCTGCACTGCTTCGCAGATTGCGCCTGCTGCCGTTCCGTAACGTCCGGCATTAAACGCGGGACCTGCCATGAAAACATCCGGCTGGAGCTCTTTAACCCATGCAACTATCCGGGCTTTCGCTTCGTCCATGTGTTCTGCGAAATAGGAGTCACCGCAGACGATGGTTGCGATAATTTCAGCCTTATCGCCGAAAGCGGCTTTGAAAGCCATTCCGGGTCCGACAACTTCACCTTTCCTGAGTTCAGGCGCGTAGTCGGCTTTTTCTTCTCCGCCTATACCGGCGTAAAACTGGTTAATATAGTGGACTACTTTAATCATTTTAATATCCCTCCAAACTCTTCGGCATTATTTAGAAGCATGCGGTGAGGTTGTGGAAACCGACTTCGCTGTTGACACCGGTGATTGCCTGAATTTCGATTTCAATCGAACCGTCGGCTCTGAGACTGTTTTCATTGCCGCCGGCGATTTTGTTTACGTAATCAAGCGTTCCGATGACTTTGTCCATCTTCGGAAGAAGGATGACTTCGTTTGCGTTACCGGCTGTTACGCATGCGTTGCCGAGCGGGTCTGCGTCTGCGAGAGACTGTGAACCGCCGTCGCGGCCCGCATATTCGTCAGTAACGAGAACTGTCTTAATGCCTTTCTTTTCAATCTTCGTGCAGTTCATCATAAGGTCGGCGTCAGGGTTGCCGAAGCCTTCTTCTGAAATGATTACCGCGTCGAGCGCCAGCATTTCGCAAAGTTTGGCTGCGAAATTTGATGAGCGCTGTTTGTCAGCAAGGTAAACGTTTTCATTGGTGATGATATGCGCGCAGAAATTGATTGTCTTGCCGTGTTCTTTGAAAAGATCGTAAACGATCGGGTTGTTCTCGTGAACATAGGTGGGGTTTTTGTCACATGCGGAAACGCAGTTTCCGGAAACGATTGCGCCGTCCATAACTTCTGTCGGATACAGAACTGTCGGAAGGATTTTCTTCGCGTCAACGCCGTAAACGTACGTGTCGTGAAGAAGTCCCTGTGACTGGAGCATGTGGACATAACCGACTCTCGGAAGACCCTTGAACTTCTCCGAGTTTTCTTTTAAGTTCTCTACTTCATAAGTTTCGGTATAGTCAGGTGTAAGATTCTTCGCAAGGCTGCCGATAAACTTGGCAACTTTAAAACCTGCGAAACGTACCGCTTCCTCATACGCATGCTGCTTAAGACCTTCAACAGGTTCGCAGACCATTACGAGGTTAATGAGCTTTGAGAACGGTGAATATTCTGCGCCGGGACCGCTCATATCAATTATACCTTCCTGGAAACCGACGATTTTACCGGCTGTTACGACTGCCATGCCTTTGCAGACGTTCGTTTTGCCGAAACCAACCATATCGACTCCGCTCACTGTACCCGGGAAGACATCTCCGTTGCCCTCCACCTTGACTCGCGGTTCAATAACGTCTTTGACCGGCGTGATACGGACGCTTTCGCCCGGTTTGGCGACATCGAAAAGAACTCTGGCTATTCTGTCGTCTTCCAATACAAGATTTGTGAGTTCTCTTGC
>JAZRZG010000016.1:0-1215 GCA_045601305.1 Synergistaceae bacterium | reverse complement strand
ACTTTCTCGCCGTTTTCGTCAAGCACATATTCCTTTTTTGACTTTGCCGCCCATTGTCCGCGCTCATCAAGCGGGCGCATGGTCAGAAGAATATGAGCGTGAGGATTGCCGCTTCCTGTGTCATGGATAGAGAAGTCGGCGCACATTCCCTTTGAAACAAATTGAGAGGAACAGTATTCGCGCACAAGGCGTATCTGTTCCTCTCTTGATAGCTCGACGGGAAGTGAGATTTCCACCTCCCGCGCAAGCTGGGCGTTATTCGATTTTTCACAAAGCTCCACGCTGTTCCATAGAGTAGAACGGTCAGAGAAAGAAGGCGGGGCGTCCGGTGGCAGGAGAATTTCGGAATGAACGACACCGCCCTTGTGCGTGTAGTCATGCGTCATTCCGTCCCACTCGTTTGTCAGCTTTTCGCCGCTGCGATAGGCGGCTGCGGCAACGGCTGATTTACCTTTGCCCCGGCTGACGATCTTTATACTGCAATGATAAATAGCGATAGTATCACCTCCCGATACGGTCAACAAAACCCCATGAAGGAGAATGACTTGCGCAGCAAGTTGTTCTTTTTCGTGGGGTACACAAAAGGGTAGACAGCGCAAAGCTGTCGCAGGGAAACTGTAGGTTGCCCTGTCGCGGCGATAGCCGCCAAAAGCTCCATGCAATGGCTTCCAGAGGACGCACGACACCCGGTTAAGGGTGTATAAGTGCGCCCTTGTGTCCAAGGGTATTATTCTTCTGTCGTTTCTTCGCCTCGTTTTTTCAAAAGTTCCTGGGCTTCGTTGCTCCTTACAGCGTGATAAAGAAAGTCCTTGACCTCGGCTTCGTTCATGTCTTTCAGTTCCGGCACGATACTGTCCAGAAAGCCTCCGTAGAAGTAAATGCGGTGATTTCGCTCTCTGCGTTTCTCTGCGGAGATCTTTCGTTCAAGCATTTTGTTCCGATTTTCAAGCTGCCGGATTTGCTTCTGTGTCTGTTCCAGCTCGTTGTTAAATCCTTCAATGGTTGTGGGTAGGTTTTTCTTTGGCATGGGCAATCCTCCTTTGAGTTTTGAGTAAAAGAAAAGAGCAGCCGTTTTCTGCGTGAAAACAGGTGCCCTTGTGCGTGTTATTCAGTTATTAGAAGATCAGAATAGATGCGTGAGTTGAAATATCACGTTCATACTGTTAGAGCGAGCGAACTATAATTAATCTCTCTGCTCGTCTGTAAACTCGAAGA
>JAZRZG010000015.1:0-3586 GCA_045601305.1 Synergistaceae bacterium | reverse complement strand
TATCAAAACTCCTGTGTTTATGCCTGTCGGAACTCAGGCAACTGTCAAGGCGATTGTCCCTGAAGAACTTGAAACGCTCGGTGCTCAGATAATACTTTCAAATACCTATCATCTGTATATGCGCCCGGGCAAAGATATTGTCGCTGAAGCAGGCGGACTGCACCGTTTTATGAACTGGAAACATCCGATACTGACAGATTCCGGCGGATTTCAGGTATTCTCACTCGGCGACCTGAGAAAAATCAGCGAGGACGGCGTAGAATTCCGTTCACATATAGACGGAAGCAAACATTTTATGCGCCCCGAAGATTCAATCGCAATACAGGAAAAACTCGGCGCAGATATTATTATGGCATTTGATGAATGCGTAAAACTGCCTGCTGAGCAGGATTATTCGCAGAAATCAATGGAGCGTACCGTTCGCTGGGCAAAACGCTGCAAAGAATTTCACAGCAGGGAAGATCAGGCACTCTTCGGCATAGTTCAGGGTTGTACCTTTGAAAAACAGCGTATAGAGTGTGCTCACAGACTGCAGGAAATAGATTTTCCCGGCTATGCAATCGGAGGACTTTCTGTCGGCGAATCCCACGAGGAAATGTACCGTATGCTTGACTGTACAGTGCCGGAGTTGCCGAAAGACAAGCCTCGCTATCTTATGGGAGTCGGTTTTCCGACGAACCTTGTTGAAGGGATAGCGCGTGGTATAGATATGTTTGACTGTGTTCTGCCCACACGCAACGGCAGAAACGGGACGGTATTTACGCACGAAGGCAGAATGAATTTGAAAAATCTGAAATACGCGCGCGATTTTACAACGCTGGATTCTAAGTGTGACTGCTACACCTGCAGAAATTACACGCGTGCTTACATACGTCATCTGCAGACTGCAGGAGAAATTCTGGCGGCGCGGCTCTGCAGTTTACACAATGTGTATTTCCTTGTAAATCTCGTTGCGGATGCAAGACGGGCAATAATAGACGGACGCTTTGCGCAGTTTCGCAGAAACTTTATGGAAACGTTTATGGACGGGGTATATTTTAATGGATGAAATTGAACTCCGGCTTGAAAAAATTTATTCGCTGACAACGGAAAACGAGCGGCTGGAAATTAAACGAGCGGCAGAGTTTATAAGAGCCGGAAAACTCGTTGCGTTTCCTACGGAAACCGTGTACGGGTTAGGTGCGAACGCGCTTGACGAAGACGCTGTGTGCAAAACTTACGAAGCGAAGGGACGCCCTTCGGACAATCCGCTGATACTACACGTAGCTTCTGTTGAGATGGCGGAAAAGGTTGTTGAACTTAACGATACCGCACGCACGCTGATGGAAAAATTCTGGCCCGGACCTCTGACCTTAGTGCTTCCGGCAAAAGAAATCGTGCCGTATGCAACGCGCGGAGGTCTTGAAACTGCAGCTATTCGAATGCCTGACAACAGAATCGCGCTTGAACTTATCCGTGCGGCAGATCTGCCGATATCCGCGCCGAGCGCAAATAAAAGCGGACGCCCCAGCCCTACCGACGCACAGACTGTGCGCAAAGATTTGGGCAGCGCTATTGCGCAGCTGCTTGACGGCGGAGAAACGAAAATCGGAGTGGAATCAACAGTACTGGACATAACAGGCGACAGCCCTGTGCTGTTGCGGGCAGGAGGAGTGCCGAAAGAAAAAATAGAGGAAACTCTTGGCACGGAGGTTCTGCTGCCGCAGGATACAAACATAATAAAAAGGTCGCCGGGGACTCGTTACCGCCACTATGCGCCCAAAATTCCGCTGCTGCCTGCAAAAGCGGAAAACGCAGAAAAAACGGCGCAAGGCAGAAAATATGCGTGGATTGGAACGTCAGAATGTTCAGGTATGCCGATTGAAGCGGTTATATTCAAGGATGAGGCTGAATATGCTCATGAAGTATTCAGAGTGCTCAGAATGCTTGAAAATTCAGGGGCAGAAATCATAATTGCAGAGATACCGTCGGAAAAAGGTATAGGTCTTGCGCTGAAAGACAGATTAAATCGAGCTGCTGGTAATTGACGGGAATAAAAAGCAGTGATATAATACACAAGTTCATCGGGGCGTAGCGCAGTCTGGTTAGCGCGCCTGGTTCGGGACCAGGAAGTCGGAAGTTCAATTCTTCTCGCCCCGACCAATTTTTGGGATAAACCGAACGACAGCCGTTCGGTTTTTAATTACGCAAAAATACTGTTTGTATTTCAGCAAAAATCTGTAAAATATAAGCAAGAGCATGGAGGTGCTAAGATGAACCGGTTGAAAATAGTGCTGATTTTGGCAGCCTGCGTGGCATTCTTTATATTTGAACACAATGCACCGCACCATCAGCCGGTTACAAAGGACAGCCCGCAAAAAGACAAAGACGAACTTGAAGACAACGGCTGGATGAGAGAATAGTTATAAAAGGGCAATGACTGTAAAACCAATTACTATAAGAACCAATTACAAAAAGAAACAATGAATATGAGAAACAATTACAAATAAAGAGCAATAAAAAAAAGGACAATGACAGGGGTGTCGTAAATGGATAACAATAAAGGATTTTATCAGAATTTGTGGGAAGGAAATTATTCACTTGGAAGAACGTACTGGCTGTACGGAGTTATAGGCAATATGCTTGCGTATATGTTTGCGTGGGTTATTATGATTTTTCTGCCTGCGCCTGTTGAACCTTATGCGCTTATTTTACCGCTTATTTACGGTCTTATGGTTCTTGTTGGCGTATGGAACGCTGCAAGCAAGTACAACGGATTTTTTCTTTGGGCATGGCTTGCGAGAATTATTGTCGCCTGCAACATTGTAACCGCAGTGTACAAATTCGCCGTGTTGAACAGCCTGATATCATCTTTTGAGTTTTTGCCGTAATTTGTGTTATAATCTGTTACCGTTTCGGAAGGAGGAATAACAGTGCCGGAGGATAAGACTGTTGCGCAGAACAGAAAAGCGCGCCACGATTATTTCATAGTTGATTCTTTTGAGACCGGCATTGTTTTGACCGGAACTGAAATAAAATCATTGCGCGACGGACGCGCGAATCTTAAGGACGGTTATGCAGTGGTAAAAAACGGTGAACTGTGGCTTGAGAACGTGCATATTTCGCCGTATGACAAGGGAACGCATTACAACGTTGACCCGCTTCGCACACGAAAACTGCTGGTGCACAAAAAAGAGGCGCTGAAACTTTTTCAGAAAACGCGCGAACAGGGATTCACTCTTGTGCCGCTTAAACTGTATATAAAACAGAGGCGTTGGGCAAAGTGCGAACTTGCGCTCGCGAAAGGAAAGCAGCTGCATGACAAGCGCGAGACGATAGCGCAGCGTGACGCCGAACGCGAAATGAATAGAATGATTAAAGACAGAGGTTAGAAAACCAATTACGAAAAGGGTTTGATTATTTTTCTTTGTAATTGTTTCTTATGAAAAAGCACCTTGTTTCATACATATTGGGGACGTATGGTTTCGACAGCATGCGGAGGATCGGGAAGAGCGGGTCGAGGATGGAGAAACCTCGATAATCCGGCTCCAAAAAAATAATCGTCAAAAACGATTACGCACTCGCAGCTTAGTTAAAAGCAGCGCGC
>JAZRZG010000014.1:0-1746 GCA_045601305.1 Synergistaceae bacterium | reverse complement strand
GCGGAGCAAGCGGACTGTTAAAAACGCAGTCTGATACTGATAACTGATATAAATCAGTATGACTGAGCTTTTTTCGCGGACTTACAGGAAGCAAAGAAAGGGCGCGTTGCAAAATGAGGAATTTTGCAGCGCGCCCATTTTATATGGCTCAAAAGAAAAGGAATCGAGCCGGATGTTCAAAAGACATGGGGAATTGGCGCAACAACGATCAGGCCCCGCAAAAAACCGGCGCCAAATGTGGAGTTCTTCGGATGGTTTTCACTGTTAAGCAGTCTCCAACCGGGATAGATGAGTCTGCAATCTGCCGTTTTCCTGCTTCATCCACCGTTTTTTCAGGTCAAATCCCAGCGCCAGGAAGAAAAGCTCTGCCCGTACGTTAGCTTTTCCGGAAGTCAGAAATCTACGAGATCCGAAATCGGTTTTGAGCAGAGCAAAGGTACCCTCTGTCTGTATTGATCTGCACAGCCTCAAATAGACGCCCTCTTCGGTGGTCACGTTTGCTTCCGAAACAAATCGGTATTGCTCAAACTGCTTAAGACCGCATCATGGTCTGTTTTGGAATAGCTGTTCCGTCTCCTGCCCATAGACAAAACAGATTTCTTCTGCCTGTCTTGCTAATCTTCTTTATTCGTATCCGTATGCCATTACCTTGAACATCACCCGCGGATCGGCTGCGGATTTTCGACCTTTCGGCGAATACGCTTCATACAGTTTCCTGCACTCCAGTTCCTCAAGCTGTGCGCTCGCTAACCGGACGGGTGCGTTCTCCGGTAATAAAATTTCTGTATTCAGTGAAAAAACCAGTTGACCATTTCGCTCAACCATATTACACTGTTCTTCGGTATTTTTGTTTTTCACAATTCAATTTTACCAAAAACAAGACCGCCAGAAAACCCTTTTCGGGTCTACTGGTGGTCTTGCTTTTTTCAGCGCATTTTGCAACGCGCCCTTTTTTGTGTCATATTATCTAAGGCGCTGCCTGACCGTCTCCGCGTCGGCGAGTATCTGCGCTTTGAGCTCGTCTATTCCGTCAAACCTGCGTTCAGGACGGATAAAGAACATAAATTCAAGGCGCACGCGGCAGCCGTATATGTTTCTGCTGAAATCGAGGATGTAGCTCTCTACGCTGACTGTTCCGTCGCCGCTTACAGTCGGTCTGACGCCGATGTTCGTAACAGCGCGGTACACGTTCGGGTCGTCCTCAATATGCACCCGCGTCCCGTAAACGCCGCGGCGCGGGACGAGTACGCCTTCCTCGTAGCGCATATTTATCGTAGGAGTGCCCATCTTGCTTCCGAGTCGGTATCCGTAGCGCACGTCTCCCGTCAGCTCGGCTGGGTGCCCCAGGAAGCGCGCGGCCTTTTCCGCGTCGCCGTCAAGCAGCAGGCGGCGGATATAAGTCGAGCTTATGACCACGCCGTCCATTTCAAGCTGAGGCATTATATCACAGGTCATCCCGCGCTCGCGGCACCAGCCGGCAAGGAGCTCTGCCGTGCCTTTTCCGCCGCGTCCGAAGCAGAAGTCCGCGCCTACGACGTATCCGGCGGCATCGAAGCTCTCCGTAAGCCAGGCGGCGAAATCCTCCCACGGCATATTCATCATTTTCTCGTCAAAGCGCAGGGAAATCATCTCGTCTATTCCGTACAGCCGGCGCAGCTCGTGCGCCCTCTCGGCAGGTGATGAAATGAGCGGTACGCGCACGCCGGTCACAAGCTCGTCCGGATGAGTATCAAACGTCAGTACAGC
>JAZRZG010000013.1:0-36656 GCA_045601305.1 Synergistaceae bacterium | reverse complement strand
GGAAATCGCGAACGCATTCAGCGAACTCAATGACCCTCTTGATCAGAGAAAACGTTTTGAAGATCAGCAGCGCAAACGCGCGGCAGGCGACGACGAATCACATCCGTTTGACGAAGATTTCATCAACGCGCTTGAATTTGGCATGCCGCCGACAGGAGGCATGGGCATGGGTATAGACCGTATCTGCATGCTTTTGACAAATGCAGAGTCAATACGCGACATAATTCTCTTCCCGACAATGAAACCGAAGGACTGATTTATGGCTGAAACCGCAGATTTCAAAAGCAGAGCAGAACAGTTGCGCGCGGAGCTTAACCGCCACGCTAAGCTTTATTATGAACAGGACGCTCCTGAAATCAGCGACTATGAATATGACAGGCTTGCAAAGGAACTCCGGCTGCTTGAGAGCGAACATCCTGAACTGACCGTTGAAAATTCTCCTACACAGCGTGTGGGCGGTGCAGCAAAAGAAGGCTTCGGCAAGGTTGAACACACTGTTCCGATGATGAGCCTTGACAACGCACTTGACCGTGAAGAACTGCGAAAATTTTACGTTAAACTTGCACAGTCATTTGAAAAAGAAAACATAGACGTGCTCTGTGAGCCGAAAATAGACGGTCTTTCCGCTTCGCTGATATATGAGGACGGTATTTTCAAAAGCGGCTCAACGCGCGGCAACGGACACATCGGAGAAGACGTTACTGAAAATCTGAAGACCATTAAGACACTGCCGGCTGAACTTGCCGAAAAAATTCCCGGCATGGTCGAGGTGCGCGGTGAAGTCTGCATGGACAAGGAAGATTTCGCGCTTTTGAATGCCGAAAGAGAAGAAAGAGATCAGCCCCTTTTCGCCAATCCGAGAAACGCGGCGGCAGGCAGTCTTCGTCAGCTTGATCCGGCAGTAACGGCACAGCGCAGGCTGAGCATTTATCTTTATCAGATTGTTGCGCCGGAGCGCTACGGCATTAAAACACAGAGGGAAATGATTGACAAACTTCGCGAATGGGGACTGCCTGTTCAGGAGTCTGAAAAGTTCTGTAAAAATCTTGATGAAATAAACAGTTATCTTGACGAGTGGACAGAAAGACGTTTTTCTCACCGCATAGATACAGACGGAGTAGTTGTTAAACTCAACGAACTCAGACTGCGCGAAGAACTCGGCGAAACAAGCCACGCGCCGCGCTGGGCGATAGCTTTTAAGTTCCCGCCGGAAGAAAAACTTGCCAAAGTGTTTGATATTGAAGTTACAGTCGGCAGAACAGGCACCTTGACGCCTACAGCGGTGTTTGAGCCGGTAAAACTTGCAGGGACGATAGTTCAGCGCGCAAGTCTTCACAATCAGGACGAACTTGACAAAAAAGACGTTCGCATAGGTGACAGTATCTGGGTGCACAAGGCAGGGGAAATAATTCCCGAGGTTGACAGAGTTGAGCTTTCAAAACGCCCTGCGGACAGCAGACCTTTCAAAATACCTGATATTTGTCCTGTGTGCGGCGCTAAAGCGCTGCGCATTGAGGGTGAAGCTGCGATAAAATGCACAAACAGCGCCTGTCCGGCGCAGATTAAAGAAAGAATAGAGCATTTTGGTTCGCGTCAGGCGATGGACATACGCGGGCTCGGCGAAAAACTTGTGTCACAGCTTGTTGATAACGGAATGATACAAAACGTTGCTGATTTGTATGCCATGTCCGTGCTTGAAATAGGAATGCTTGAGAGAATGGGCGCAAAATCGGCGCAAAATCTCGCAGCGGCGATTGAAAGTTCAAAAAAACGCCCGCTCGGCGCGCTTGTCAATGCGCTCGGCATTCGCAACGTCGGTGAAAAAACAGCCAATGACCTTGCAGAGCGTTTTCGTTCGCTTGACGCGATTATGAAAGCATCGCTTGAAAATGAAAGCGAACTTGAGAGTACGGAAGGCATAGGTCCTGTAATAGCACAGTCAATGGCGGCATTTTTCTCTGAGCCGCACAACAGGGAGCTTGTCGAACGGCTGAGAGGTTACGGACTGACATTTGAAATGACGCAGCCTGCTGCGGACAAAACAGATCTGCCGTGGTACGGGCTGAAATTTGTGCTTACCGGAGAGCTTTCGTCAATGACGCGCAGTGAAGCTGCCGCGAAAATTGAAGCGTTGGGCGGACAGACAGCGGGAAGCGTTAGCAAAAAGACAGATTTTGTAATCGTGGGCGAGTCGCCCGGAAGCAAATATTTCAAAGCCAAAGAACTTGGCATAAGAATACTTGACGAACAGGAATTTATAAATAAACTAAATGAGTTTTGAGGCAGCAAAGTCGTCCTATTGAGGAGTGATTAGTATGATAAAGAAAATGGTAATGGATGCAGAGCGGCTTCACGAAGTCACAGGACTTTCGCGAATAGGTCTGCCGGAAGAGGAGTATCAGGAAGTCCTCGACAGAGTTAATGCAGTGCTTCGTATGTGCGATGAAATGCAGGAACTTGACCATGAGAACGTAAAACCGTTCGAATGGGACGTTATTAAAGCTCCTGAACGCCGTGCGGATATTCCGTCAAAGTGGGCAAAGCGCGATGAATTTATCGCCGAGTCGCCCATTCGCGACGGAGATTTCTACCGTGTCCCAAAAATTATTTCTCTTGAAGAAGACACAGGTATCAGCGGGGAGGCAAAATAATGGAATTCTGCAAAATGAGCGCCGCTGAGATAGCCGAAGGCGTACGCGGCAAAAAATGGACTGCGTCCGAAGTGCTTGAAGCGTGTCTCGAACGTATCAAAAAATATGACGGAAAAATCAACGCTGTCGTAACGCTTTGTGAAGAAAAGGCGCGCAAGGAAGCGGCGGAAGTTGACGCAAAAATCGCGCGTGGCGAAGATGCCGGTGTTCTTGCCGGCGTGCCTTACGTTGCAAAGGACAATTTCTGCGCCGAAGGAGTAAAAACAACCTGCTGCAGCAAAATGCTTGAGAACTGGGTGTCTAACTATGACGCCACGGTGATAAAGCTCATGAGAGAAGCAGGGGCAGTGCTTATGGGCAAAACAAATATGGACGAATTTGCGATGGGCAGCACAACCGAAAGTTCAATTTTCGGCGCAACGCTTAATCCGCGCGACATCACGCGTGTTTCCGGAGGCAGCTCAGGCGGAAGCGCGGCGGCTGTTGCCGCCGGTTACTGTCCGATAGCGCTCGGAAGCGATACAGGAGGCTCTGTCCGCCAGCCTGCCGCTTTCTGCGGTGTTCAGGGTTTCAAACCGTCCTACGGACAGATCAGCCGCTACGGAATAGTCGGTTATGTTTCATCGCTCGATCAGGCAGGTCCTATCGCAAGAAACGTAAAAGACCTTGCGCTTGTCACCAATGTTCTTGCAAAGGCAGATTATTATGACAGTACGTGCGATGCATACGACAGACCTTCTTTCACGGCAGGGCTTGACAGTGCAACGCTTAAAGGCAAAAAAATCGCAGTGCTTTCAGGTTATGATAAATCACATATTGCTCCCGCGCTTCTTGAAGCAATTGACAAAACTGTTGAATACTGCAAAGCTCAGGGAGCTGAGATATTTGAAATTGATCTTCCTGTTGCAAGAAAACATGCAGTTGCCTGCTACTATATGATAACCTTGGGCGATGCCAGTTCTAAAATGGCTTGCTTTGACGGAATGCGCTACGGCTATCATGAGGACGGCAAAAATCTTACCGACATGTACAAAAAAAGCCGCAACAACGGTTTCGGTGAAGAAGTCCGCCGCCGCATACTTATCGGAACCTGCATACTTTCACGCGGATATTTTGACAACTACTATGTTCCGGCGACGAGAGTGCGCCAAATGATAGCAGACGAATTCAAAGAACTTTTTACGAAAGCTGATGCCTGTATCTGCCCGATACATCCGAATCTTGCGTACAAACTCGGTTACGTTGACGACAATCCTCTCCGCGTGTATCTCGGAGATGCTTTCTCATCAATTTCAAACCTTGCGGGTCTTCCTTCAATTTCGATTAACACCGGCTTCACAAACGAAGGGCTTGCAACCTGCGTTCAGCTTATAGGTCCGCGTTTCGGCGATGATAAACTTCTTGCAATAGCGTCAGAAGTGGAAAAAGGCTTCGGAGCGCCTGAAATTGCAGCACTGGAAGGAGTGTGTTAGAAGATGGCAAGAAAAGTTGTAATAGGACTGGAGATTCATCTTCAGCTGAACACAAAAACAAAGCTCTTCTGCGAATGCTCAACAGACTATATCGGCGCGCAGCCGAATTCAAACGTCTGCCAGATATGCCTTGCGATTCCGGGAACTCTGCCTATTATAAATGACCATGCTGTGGAACTCGCGGTAAAAATGGGGCTTGGACTTCACTGTCAGATTAATGACCAGACACGTTTTCACAGGAAGCATTATTTCTATGCAGACCTTCCGAAAGCATACCAGGTTACGCAGTATGAGCATGCAATCGCGACAGGCGGGTATCTTGACATTGTTGCCGACGGAAAGAAAAAACGCGTGCGTCTCGACCATCTCCACCTTGAAGAAGACGCGGGCAAGCTTGTTCACCCGACAAGCGACGGAAGACTCTCAGGCGCGGCATACTCGCTTGTTGACTACAACCGCGGCGGTATTCCGCTTTCAGAAATAGTTTCAATGCCTGACATGAATTCCGCGGCAGAAGCCGTTGCTTACATCACGCAGATTCGCCAGCTTGCGCGTTATCTTAAGGTGTCGGACGGTGAAATGGAAAGCGGTTCGCTCCGCGTGGACGTAAACGTTTCTCTTTCCAATCCTGACGGAAGCCTTGGTACGCGTGTGGAAATTAAAAATGTCAACTCTCTCAAATCCATTGAACGCGCGCTTGAATATGAAATCGCGCGTCAGAACAGAGCGCTTGATACAGGAGAGCCTCTTTACATGGAGACAAGACTTTGGGATGACGTTGCAGGCGTAACGCGTTCAATGAGAAACAAGGAAAGCGCCAGAGATTACCGCTACTATCTTGAAATGGATCTTGCGCCTATTGACGCGAAACCTGAATATGTGCAGAAAATCCGCGAGAGTATGCCTGAAATGCCGTGGGACAAGCGCGACCGCTTTGTTGATCAGTATGGACTGTCATTTGAAGACAGCGTAAAAATTACAGAACAGCTTGAAATGGCGAATTACTTTGAAAAGTGTGTTGAGCAGGGCGCTCCGGCGGACAAAGCCGCAAACTGGATTATGACCGAAATCAGCCGCGTGCTCAACGAAAAAGGCGTTTGTATCTGCGAATTCGGTGTCTCTGCGGAAGAAACGGGCAAACTCATAGCCAAAGTCGCAAAGAAAGAGTTGTCCAATACTCAGGCAAAAGACGTGTTTGCGGTCATGGTCGAAAAGGGCTGTACGCTTGACGAGGCAATAAAAGCAAGCGGCGCGTCCGTCGGCAGGGTTGAAGGCAGCGCGCTTGAAGGCGTTGTCAAAAAAATAATCGAAGGACAGCCTGAGGTCGCTGAAACAATTCGCAGCGGGGACGACAAAAAAGGCGGCAAAATGAAGTTCCTGCAGGGACTTGTAATGCGCGAGACACGCGGTTCGGCAAACCCTGCGGAAGTCGCTCAGCTTATTGAAAAACTGCTTAAATAATAAAAAATGCAATAAATAATTTGACTTGCGGCCTGTAATGATAGTATCATAGTGCAGGCGCAAAACAGATGAGGTTCTGTTTCGCTTCGTTATGTTGTTGATTTCATATTTACCATAAAAACGAGGAGTGGTACACATGGGAGCACGTAAACCTGAAGACACCAGAGGAATAGCATTAATATCGCACGGCGGCGCAGGAAAGACATCGCTTAACGAAGCTATGCTTTTTGACGCCGGACTTATCACCCGCATGGGCAGAGTTGAAGACAAAAATACTGTTTCCGACTATGACGGCGAAGAGCAGAAACGCGGAATTTCAATTAACACCTCACTTTCGACAATTCCGTACAAAAACAAAACAATGTTTGTCCTTGACACCCCCGGCTTTGCGGACTTCATCGGCGAACAGCGCGGTTCTATGCGCGCTGCGGACGGAGCAGTGGTTATCGTAAACTGCGCGTCGGGCGTTGAAGTTCAGACCCAGTCAGTTTGGCAGCTTGCGGAAGACAATGCGACGCCGGCAATTTTCTACGTCAGCAAAGTTGACCGTGAACACGCAAGTTTTGACGATGCCGTTGCGGATATTCAGGAAAACATTTCCGACCATGCTGTGCCTCTTTATCTTCCGATCGGCTCAGAACTGAACTTCAAAGGTGTTGTCAACGTTCTTACAGGCAGGGCATACACGTACAAAGGCGACGGAAGCAAAGACTTTGCAGAAGGCGATGCCCCTGCAGATATGGCAGCCGCGATAGAAACAGCCAAAGAAGCGCTTGTCGAACGCGCGGTAGAAGCCGACGATGACCTTATGATGCGTTACCTTGACGGTGAAACGCTTACAGACGATGAAATCCAGAGCGTTGTACGCAAAGCAGTGTGCGCAAGAACAATATTCCCGATACTCCCCGGCTCATCAACGGCAAATATCGGCGTTGTTCAGCTAATGGATGCAATAGCTGACTATATGCCGTCGCCGCTTGATATACACAGCAGGGTTGCGCTTAACGGCGATGAAGAAGTCAAAATTGAACCGGACGAAAACGGCAAATTCCTCGGTTTTGTATTCAAAGTAATGGTTGACCCGTATGTCGGCAAACTTTCATTTGTCAAAGTTATGTCAGGAAAACTCACGGCAGACCAGTCTGTTTACAACGTAAACGAAGGCGTTGAAGAACGCACCGGCTCATTCCGTCTCATGAAAGGCAAAGAGAGTACGGAAGTTAAAGAAATTACGCTCGGCGACGTTATCGCAATTCCGAAGCTTGAAAGCACAACAGCGGGCAATACGCTCGGCACTAAAGGCGAAACGCGCAAATTCAAAGATATTCAGCTTCCGAAGCCTGTTTACAGCGTGGCAATCTTTGCAAAGAGCCGTGCTGACGAAGACAAACTCGGAACGGCAATATCAAAAACGCTCAAAGAAGACCCGACACTCTCCTACGAGAAAAATCCTGAAACGCACGACTCAATACTCTCAGGCATGGGCGATATGCACCTTGACATAATGCTTTCGAGAATCAAAGAACGCTACAAGGTTGAGCTTGACACAAAGACACCGAGAGTTCCTTACCGCGAAACAATTAAAAAACGCGCGGAAGCCCAGGGCAAGCACAAGAAACAGTCAGGAGGACGCGGACAGTACGGCGATGTATGGTTCAGACTTATCCCCGGTGAAACAAACTCAGGTATTGAATTTGTAGATAAAATTGTCGGCGGAGCAGTTCCCAAAAACTACCTCCCCGCAGCTGAAAAAGGACTCCGCGAAGCGGCAGAGCGCGGCTTCCTTGCCGGTTTCCCCGCGACAGACTTCAGCTGCGAAATCTTCGACGGTTCATATCATGAAGTTGACTCCTCAGAAATGGCATTCAAAATCGCGGCGTCGCTTGCCTTCAAAAACTGCATGGCAGCCGCAAACGCTGTTCTTATGGAGCCTGTCATGGACGTTGAAGTTGTTGTCCCCGAAGATTATCTCGGCGATGTTATGGGAGACTTCAACAGCAGACGCGGACGCATTATGGGCATAGACAGCGCCGGAAAACTCCAGATAGTTAAAGCGCAGTGCCCGCTTTCAGAAATGTTCCGCTACGCAATTCTGCTTCGCTCAATGACCTCAGGACGCGGCAGTTTCTCAATGGAATATTCGCATTACGAAGAAGTTCCGCAGGAAATTTCCAAAAAAGTCATCGCACAGGCACAGGCAGAAAAAGAAGCCGAAGAAGAATAATCACAATTCAGCAGTTAAATCGCCGGATTATTCCGGCGATTTTTTGTCAAGGAAGGTCATTTTACGGTCATTTTACAGAATAAATCTGTTCAGCTTCTCTTGACATATCACGGTATCGTGATATTCTTTTGATGAAAGGTTGTGATTTTCGTGCCTGTACTCTCAAGATTCTACGGCATTGTTATCAAAATGTATTTTTTGGCAAAGGACCATAATCCGCCGCATATCCATGCCATATACGCGGAAGATACCGCGGCTGTTGATATTTTGACAGGCAGGGTACTGGACGGCTGGCTTCCGCCTAAAGCAATGCTTCTCGTGACAGAGTGGCTTGAACTGCACAGGGCAGAGCTTCTGAAAATTTGGGAAACGCAGGATTTTGTACCTGTGGCGCCGCTTGAATAGGAGGGATTGAAATGTTTCACAAGATAAGTCACGTTGCGGCTTTGGCAGACTACACGCTGAGAGTTCGTTTTGCCGAAGGAGTTACAAAGCAGTACGATGTAAAACGCCTTTTTGAAAAATATCCGCAGTTTGAGATTTCCGAAGAAGAATTTTCGTGCGTTTCGGTTGACACCGGAGGCTACGGCATTGTTTGGAACGATGAACTTGATATTTCGTGCGACGAGCTGTGGTACAACGGCATCGTTGTAAAAACGCCGTTTGACGGTATTCTTGCAATGAGCGAAGCGACAAAGCTTTGGGGATTGAATGAAAGTACGCTGCGCAAGGCGATAAATTACAACAAGCTCGTGGACGGCGTTGATGTTTGCAAATACGGCAAACAATGGGTTATTGCAGCCGATGCCATGAGGCGAGAGTATGGAGACCCCGAATCTTGTGCTAAAGCCTGATTTTCGCAGAATAGCCCTGCGGGACGTGAGACAAAGATTTTACAGCGAAGAAAGAGATAGCCGAAACAGAGTTGTAGGTGAATTAACAGGCGGCGCTTAATCGCTCCGCCTGTTTTTGTATTCAGAAAGACAAATCAGACGGGATTGTATGCAAACTTGTCCAAAAATCGGCATATTTTGAAAAAAACTTGTCCAAAAATTGGCATATTTTGAAAAAAACTTGTCCAAAAATCGGCATTGAGGGTTGACAAAGTACGATAAATACTGCAAAATTTAGACAAGGACGGTGAGGAGTATGCTGAAACGAAAATTCTATGACACTCTGCTGGACTGGAAACAGACAAAAAAGAACGAATGTCTGCTTGTGAAAGGCGCGCGTCAGGTCGGCAAAACCTTTATTGTACAAAAATTTGCGGCAGACAATTACAAGCACTGTATATATCTTAATTTCCTTGAAAAACCCAAATATAAAGAAATATTTGACGGAAGCCTTTCCGCTGAAGAAATATTTAAGAAAATCTCTGTCTACACAGCCGGAAAAAAAATTATCAAAAACGAAACAATGTTGTTTCTTGATGAAATACAAGAATGTGACAACGCACGTGCTGCGCTGAAATTTTTGGCGATAGACGGAAACTGCGATGTGATTGCTTCAGGCTCGCTGCTTGGTATCAATTACAAAGGAATTTCCTCAATACCGGTGGGATATGAAAGGCAGATTGAAATGTACGCGCTTGATTTTGAGGAATTTCTTTGGGCAAAAGGCATAAACGAAGACGTCCTGTCATACCTGAAAGGATTTTTTGAACGCAGAGAGCCTGTTCCTGACGGAATTAACAGACAAATGTTCGAATATCTGCGCGAATATATGATTGTCGGCGGTATGCCCGAGGTTGTAAATACATTTATAAAAGCAGGGAATTTTGCCGACGTACACAGGGAACAAAACAAAATTATGAACGACTATAAAGATGACATGTCAAAATACGCCGCGACGCCGGACAAGCCGAAAATAAGAGCCTGTTATGAAGCAATACCGAGGCAGCTTGCGGCTGAAACAAAAAAATTCCAATATGCAACAGTTCAAAAAGGCGCAAACTCCAAAAAATACAGACACAGCATAGACTGGCTCAAAGATGCAAATCTCGTGCACTGCTGCCATAACGTTACAACTCCGCAATTTCCGCTTGCCGCCTATGAAAAGCCTGAGCAGTTCAAACTTTACATCAGCGACATAGGATTGCTTGTAAGTATGTACGGTTACGATATGAAAGCCGCGGTATTGTCAGGAAAACTTAAAGGGCATGCCAAGGGCGGAATATATGAAAATCTGATTGCGGATATGCTGATTAAAAACGGATACAGTCCTAACTATTACAAAAAAGAAGACAGCACGCAGGAGATTGAATTTCTCATATCAAAAAACGCGGAGGTCATCCCTATTGAAGTAAAAGCTACGAACAGTTCAACAAAATCGCTGAACGGCTTCATTGAAAAATATCACCCAGCAACGGTGTACAAACTTGTATTTGGCAATATAGGAGTTTCAGACAACAAAATAACTCTTCCGCACTATATGGCGATATTTCTTTAGCTGAAATTGAACAGTAAATAACAAACAATCCGCCTGTAACGGCGGATTGTTACTTGTCGGAGCGGGATTTTGAAAGCTGCTCTAAAATTGTCGCGTAGGTATAAAGTTTAAAATTGTCTTCTGCCGACAAGGAACGCATTAAATTCATGGTAGAGGCTATTGTTTTGTCTGAAATTCTGAAAACGCTGTCATCAGCTTCGCCTTGTCTGTTTTTATTCCCATCGTATTCAAACAAATCATTCGGCGAACAATCAAGCAGGTCAAAAAACTTTACCAATAAAAAGAGCGAAGGTGTTCTGCGCCCCGCTTCTATTTCAGTAATATATCCAGGGGAAACAAAAAGTAATGCCTTGTCCGGATAAATTGAAAATATAGGGAACGCAGCCGGTGCGTTTCATCTCTTCCGGTATGATTTTTGAATATGTTTCTGCAGAGTATAAGCCGCAGCTCTTTTGTCAGCGGAACAGTGTTGCAGAATTACAGCTACATAGTGTCTGAGTTAACAAGTAAAACAAATTAAAATGTGTAATCAACTTTATAAAATAAAGTAAAAATACAATAAACTTTATAAATATTAAATAAAGTGTTAAATTATCGGAAAGGTGAGTTGCCTGTGTTATAATGTGTGCAGTTTCGGAGGCGAGAGTATGAACGAAAAGGTTATGTCGGTGCTCAGGACAATGCAGATTAATGAGATTACCGAGTATTATATATACAGCGCGCTTGCCAAAAAGATGAAGGGCAACAACGCAAAGGTGATGCAGTCTATTGCGGACGCTGAGCGCGCGCATGGCATGGTGTGGAGCAAATATATCGGCGCAGAGGCAAAGCCTGACAAACTGAAGGTGCTTTATTTCTGCTTTCTTGCCAAACTTTTCGGCATTACGTTTGTCCTTAATCTTTTGGAGAAGGGTGAGCAGAACGCGCAGTGGATTTATTCGGAAATTGAAAAGGAAATTCCTGAAGCTGAAGGAATCCGCCATGATGAAGAGGAACATGAAGAAGCGCTGATGTCAATGATTGACGATGAGCGGCTGAAATATACCGGCTCAATAGTTTTGGGGCTGAATGACGCTCTTGTTGAGCTTACCGGCGCTCTTGCGGGTTTTACTTTTGCCCTCGGAAATTGCAGAACAATAGGCATGGCAGGCTTTATCACCGGCAGCGCGGCGACTTTTTCCATGGCTGCGTCGGAATATCTTTCAAAGAAGAACGAGGGTGACGCTTGTCCGTTCAAGGTTGCGGCAATTACGGGCGGCACTTATCTCGGTGTTGTCGTTTTTCTGCTTCTGCCGTACTTTTTCTGTACTTCGCCTTTTGCTGCGCTTGCGCTTTGCCTTGCGATAGCGGCAATTATTATTTGGACGTTTACGTTTTACGTTTCTACTGTTTACAAAAAGTTGTTTCTGCCTGAATTTCTTGAGATGCTCTGCATAAGTTTCGGTGTTGCCGTGTTTTCGTTCTGTATCGGCTGGCTCGCGCAGAAGTTTCTCGGAATTGAAGTATAGGCTGATATGCTGAAAATAGAGCAGACCGATTGAAATAGATATATGGGAGGCAGAATTATGACAGATTTTACGTTTCTGTTCGGAGGAGCCTTAGGTAATTCAAATATCGGGGAAATCGAAGCTAAATACGCTAAAGCCTGTCTTTGCGCTGCTGACGCGCTTTCTGTTGCCAATGCGGACAAAAGCGGTTTCGGCTGGCTTGCGCTTCCGGACGCCGATATTTCAGAAATTAAAGAGACGGGCGAGTGGCTGAAAAGTTTTGACGCTATAATACATATCGGCATTGGCGGCTCTGCATTGGGTAATCTTATGCTTAATCAGGCGATATTCGGTGATTTTTACAATGACGAAGCGCCTGAGTTTTATGTTGCGGATAACCCCGACCCTGAAAAGCTGCACAGTATATACAAGAAAGTTAAGGACAAAAAAGTCGCAATCGTCTGTGTGTCAAAATCAGGGCAGACTGCCGAAACGATGACGCAGTTTCTTTGGCTCTGCGCGAAATTTTGCAAAGACGGGAATTACAGGGATAATGTGCTGCTGATTACAGACGAAAAGAAGGGGCTGCTCAGAGGCTTTGCGAAAGAAACCGGCTGCCGTTCGCTTGTCATACCTTCAAGCGTCGGCGGAAGGTATTCCGTGCTGTCCTCCGTAGGCTTGCCCGGCGCCTACGCTCTTGGCATTGATGTTGACACTCTGCTTGCCGGAGCGGCAGACATGCGTAAAAAGCTTCTTTCTGAAAAAAGTATGAAAAATCCCGCGTGGCTTTATTCCGCGCTGCATTGTTATCATGAAAAAAACGGCAAGCACATGGCTGTTCTTATGCCTTATTCCAGCCGTTTGGTCAGTTTTGACGAATGGTTTGCGCAGCTTTGGGGCGAGAGCCTCGGCAAGGACAAAATGGGGCTTACGCCTGTCAGAGTCGCCGGGTCGATAGACCAGCATTCGCAGCTTCAGCTTTATACCGAAGGACCTGATGATAAACTGTTTACCGTTCTCGGCGTAACAAACCGCTGCGACTGTTTGGTTGTTCCGAAGCCGAAAAGCAGCGCGTTGTCGGAACTTTCGTTCTTTGAAAACACGGAGCTTGGCGATATGCTTTGTCTTGAAGCAAAATCTACCGCGTCTTCCATAATGAAGTCGGGGCATCCTGTGATATGGATAGAAATGGACAGAATCGATGAGTATACGCTCGGCGGTCTCATTTTCTTCTTTGAATACGCGACGGCAATGACAGGGTTTCTCATGGGCATAAATCCGTTTGATCAGCCCGGTGTTGAGCAGGGAAAACGTTACACCTACGGCTTGCTTGGGCGCAGCGGCTACGAAGCGGAAGCAGACGAAGTCAACAAATGGTTTGAGAAGGCACAGAGCGTTTCTTTGTAACGATTGATTTTTGAATCGCGCCGGCGATATACTTTAACTGTCCGGCTTGCGAAAATCTTTAATACGAATTATAATATCCTCTGTTGTTCGGGCGGTTAACTCAGCGGAAGAGTGTCACCTTCACACGGTGGAAGTCGATGGTTCGAACCCATTACCGCCCACCATTATTGTTTTGACGGAGATTTCGGAGGTTGGAAATGGCTCAGCAGCAGCCTGAAGGCGTTTATCTTTACATAAATGAAAACGGCGCAAGATACGTTGCTGTTGTTGATGCCTTTGGAGTGGCGAATATGATACCGTGGAAACAGCCCGGAGAAATCGAACCGCTGGTTGAAAAGAGCTGGAATCTTCGGGGAGATTTCATAAGAATGAAAATTGTTGAAGAATAAAGCCGGTTACAACCGGCTTTATGTTTTACGAAATACTGGTAAAATATATAACATAATAATGAGAGAGAAAGAGGTTTTTTCATGCTGAGATTTACAAAGATGAACGGAAACGGCAACGATTTCCTCGTTCTTGACAACAGAAAACGTGAATTTTCAGCAAAACAGCTGAGCAGTATGGCAGTTAATCTGTGCCGCAGACGTGAAGCAGTCGGAGCTGACGGTATTCTTGCAGTTGAACCGTCTGACAGACTTGATTTTACGATGCGCCTTTTTAACAGAGACGGTTCTGAGGGGGAAATGTGCGGAAACGGCGCGCGCTGTCTTGCGCGCTACGCGTTTGAAGAAAAAATCGCCGCTGCTGAAATGTCATTTGAAACGCTTGGCGGCGACCAGCACGCGGTTGTGAACGGAAGAAGCACAGCGCTTGACCTTTCGCCTGTAAATGCCGACGGCGCGCTTTTGAACGGCGAATGTGAATTTAACGGCGAAAAAATCGTGTACCACTATATTGTTGTTGGCGTGCCGCATGCTGTTGTGTTCGAACAAAATACGCGGTCAAATGAAGAATATTTTGCAATAGGCCGCTGTATGCGTAACCGGCTTGACCTTTTCCCGAACGGCGCAAACGTAAATTTCGCCGTGAAACGCAAGAATGAAGAAAACGGATACACCGCTGTTACGTATGAACGCGGGGTTGAAGATCTTACGCTTTCCTGCGGAACGGGAAGCACTGCAATCGGTATTGCAGCGTACCTCACGGGGCGCGGCGGAAGCGTTGCGGAAATTCACAATCCTGGAGGTACAAACCGCGTTACTCTTAAAAAAAAGGGCAACGAAATTCTGCCGCTTCTTGAAGGGCTTACAGTGCGTGTCGGTGAAGTTTTTGTGTCGGAAGAAATGCTTTAATTTGTGTGCAATTTGTTTTGTTTACAGGAGGTAATTATAATGACTGCAGCTAAACCTTGGTGGCGTGAAACAATAGAAACCGTGCTTTGGGCGCTTGCGCTTGCGCTGGTGCTCAGAACTTTCGTTATACAGGCTTTTTGGATTCCGAGCACCTCTATGCTTCCAACGCTTGAAATCAGCGACAGAGTGCTTGTTGTTAAATTTTGGTATTATCTGCCGAAGGTTGAGCCGAAACGCGGGCAGATAGTAGTATTCAAATATCCTCAGGATCCGCGCAAGGACTATGTCAAGCGAGTCATAGGCATTCCGGGCGATACTGTTGAAATGCGCAGCGGTATTGTGTACGTAAACGGCAAAGAAGTGTTTGAAAACTACGTCAAGAACACGGATGACTATACGATGCCTATGATTACCGTACCTGAAAAAAGTTATTTCTGTCTCGGAGATAACCGTCCGAATTCACAGGACGGACGCTTCTGGGGATTCGTACCGAAAAAATATCTGAGAGGCCCTGCTGTTTTCCGCTACTGGCCGCTTAACAGAATCGGTATTCCGAAATAATATGGGACGTACTGTCTGGTTCCCCGGACACATGGCAAAGGGCAAACGCCGGCTTGAGGCGCTTGCCAAAAATCTTGATCTTGTTATTGAAGTGCGTGACGCGCGCGCGCCTGCTTTAACGTCATCGCCGCTGATAAAACTTTTTTCGGACAGAATAAAAGTGGCGGTTGTACTTTCAAAGGCTGACCTTGCAGATGAAAATGTCAGTAAGTTATGGACGGCAGAGCTTCACCGCACCGGATATCCCGCGTGGGCGCTTGATCTTCGCGCCGGAGGACTTAATCAGCTGAAAAAGGCTCTGCTTGCCCTTAAACCATTGCAGCGTGACCTGAGGCTTGCCGTTGTCGGTGTGCCGAATGTCGGTAAATCCATGCTGATAAATCAGCTTGCGGGGCGCAAGAGTGTGCCTGTCGGCGGAATCCCCGGTGTCACAAAGGGAGTTGCATGGGTTAAGGGCAACGGTTTTCTGCTTGTTGATTCTCCCGGAATTCTTGACCCTCACGGAGATGCCCGCGCGCAGAGAATAATATCCTGGCTCGGCGCTTCAAGAAGCGAGGTAATAGGCAGTCAGCTTGAACATGCAAAACAGTGCGCGGAATTTTTAATTGCACACAATTTATGGAAACCGATAGAAGATACATGGAAAATATCTTCCGAAGGGACAACGGATGATATTATTGAAAAAATCGGCCGCAGACTTGGTAAACTTGTCGCCGGAGGAAAGGTTGACCTTGAAGCTGCCGGAAAGGCTTTTATAAACAATATTGCCGCAGGTAAATTCGGCAGAATGAGTTTTGAAAAGCCGGATGACGCGCCGCTTTGGGAGAGCCTCAGATGACAATTCCCGTAATTGCAGGGACTGACGAAGCAGGCAGAGGGCCTTTGGCAGGACCTGTAGTTGCGGCTGTTGTTGTTCTCACTCGTGTGCAGCGCGATGTTCTTGTCGGCTGCGGGCTTAGAGATTCCAAAAAAATGACTGAAAAAGCGCGTGAAAAACTTTTTGAAAAAATCTGTGAAATTGGTGTCGTGTGGCGCGCGCAGGCTGCTGTGCCGAAACGCATTGACAATACAAATATTCTTGCGGCATCGCTTTGGTGCATGAGACGCGCAGTAGAACAGCTTCCCGTGCGCCCTGATTTAACGCTTGTTGACGGTAATCAGCGAATCCCCGGGCTTATGTCCGCGCAGAAGTTCGTTATTAAAGGCGATGACAAGGTTCCGGCTATTTCTGCGGCTTCCGTTGTGGCAAAGGTTTTGCGTGACAGGATTATGATTACGCTTGACGGGCTGTATCCTGAATATCAGTTTGCCAAACACAAGGGCTACCCGTCTGCTTTGCACAGAGAGATTTTAAGACATGTAGGACCGTCCCCCGTGCACAGACTTTCGTTCAGAGGCGTTGTCAGCAATGAGCCTTAAACGCGCGCTTGAAAGATTTGAAAAGACACTGTGCCGCGAAAACAGCCGCGCGTCAAAAAAAGAGGCAACTGATAATACTGCGGAGCATCTTAAAACAGGCGCAGAGGGAGAACAGTTTGCTGTTGATTACCTTGCCGATAACGGTTACCGGCTGCTTGCCAGAAACGTACGCTATCCTTTTGGCGAGATAGACATTATCGCAAAAGACGGAGATGACATTGTCTTTGTTGAGGTGCGGACGCGCCGTATCGGCTATCTTTTGCCGGCGGACAGAACGGTCGGTCCGGATAAATTGAAAAAACTGCTCAGAGCTGCAAAAATGTGGGTTGAGGAAAAAAATTACGACGGCTTCTGGCGCATAGACCTTATCGCGATTACGATTGACGCTTGCGGCAACCGGTCTGCAGAACATATAAAAGAGATAACGGAGGGAATACAATGAATTCCGTATCGGGTATAACGCTTCAGGGTATAAAGGCACTGCCGGTTGAGGTTGAAGTTGAGACCACAGGCGGATTATTTCAGATTTCTGTTGTAGGTCTTCCTGATACGGCAGTTAAAGAAGCGCGCGAAAGGGTGCGCGCGGCGTTGCGTTCAGTTGGGATTAAAATTCGCGGACGCGTTGCGATCAATCTTGCTCCGGCAGATATTCCCAAAGAAGGCGCTTTGCTTGACCTGCCGATGGCTGTAGGAATTGCGTGCTCACAGGCAGGCGTAAAAGTAAAGCAGCCGTCGCTCTTTCTCGGCGAACTTGCGCTTGACGGAAGGCTTCGTGCCGTGAGAGGCGCTGTGCCTGCGGCATTTCTTGCCAGAGACAATAAATTTGTGCTGTACGTTCCGCAGGATAATGCCGAAGAAGTCGGTCTTGTCGAGGGCGTTACCGCCTATGCAGTGCCGGATTTGAAATCGCTTTTGGGACATCTCAGAGGTGAAATAGAGCTTGGCAGAGTAGGGCATACTGTTCCGGCAGTCTCGTATTCTCAGGCTGATCCCGATTTGGCAGACATTAAAGGGCAGACAGTAGCCAAGCGCGCGCTTGAAATAGCTGCGGCAGGACACCACAACATACTTTTTGTTGGTTCTCCGGGCTCAGGCAAAACAATGCTTGCAAAAGCGCTGCAGGGAATTTTGCCGCCTCTTTCGGACAGTGAAATGATGGAGGTGCTTCAGCTCAACAGCGCCGCCGGAGTTCAGACAGATAATCTCAGACAAAGACCGTTCAGATCTGTACACCACACGGCAAGCGCAGTCGCTGTATGCGGCGGAGGCGCTCACATGCGTCCGGGCGAAATCAGCCTTGCGTCGCGCGGCGTGCTTTTTCTTGACGAGTTTCCCGAATTTTCGCGCGATGTGCTTGAAGCGCTGCGCCAGCCGCTTGAAGACGGGCAGATAACGGTCAGCAGAGCAGCCGGAAGCGTGGTGTATCCGGCAAAAGTTCTTATGGCAGCTGCCTGTAACCCGTGCCCGTGCGGCTATGCAGGAGACCCTGTGGAGCAGTGCAGCTGTACGCCGTCGGCAATTGCGCGCTACAGCAGAAAACTTTCCGGACCAATTCTTGACAGAATAGATTTGCACGTTTCTGTGCCGCGGCTTACGCCGGAAGAACTCATCGCAATAGAAGGAAAATGCGGCGAAACAAGCGCTGAGGTGAGAAAACGCGTGGCAGCCGCAAGGGAAATTCAGAATGAACGCTGGAAAAAATTCGGCTTCAGCTGCAATTCTGAAATTCCTGAAAGAATTTTACGCCGAAGCGCGAATATCAAGCCTGAAGTGCGCGAATTTCTGCTTGCCGCAATGAACAGAGTCAGACTTTCGGGACGAGGACTTTCACGAGTGCTGCGCGTGGCGCGTACGATAGCGGATATTGAAGGTTCGACCAGAATAGAAATTCAGCACGTATCTGAAGCATTAAGCTACAGAGGCAGTGAGGCTCTTGCATGGATGAAAAATTAAAAGCCTTTCTGCTGCTGAGTTATATAAATGCCGATTTACGCTGCTGGAACAAATTTCTGAAATTTAACGCAGCGCCGTCCGAGCTTTGGAAAAATACGGCAAATTTCGTTGGCAGCGTGCTTTCAGAAGGCGCTGCGGAAAGACTGCTTGAAGCTGAACGCAGAGGCTTTGCCGAAAAAGAATTGTCTGACTGCGCCGCCTCTAACATTGAACTGCTGCTGTACGGCAAAGAAGACTATCCTGAACCGCTTTATGATTTGAAAGACGCGCCGCTGCTGCTATATATTCAGGGCAGAGACAGAATAATTCCGGAAAACACAGTCGGGGTGGTTGGTACCCGCCGTGCGACTGCATACGGGAAACTCGTGGCTTACAACATAGGAAATCGCGCCGCAGCTGAAAATATTGCGGTAATCAGCGGCGGCGCCTCAGGAATAGACGGTCAGGCTCATCTTGGCTGCTGCAGCGCGCACGGTAAAACCTTTGCTGTTTTCGGAACCGGCATTGACGTAATATATCCTCTTTCAAACCGTGAACTGTTTGAAAGCATAAAGGAAAACGGCGCTGTAATATCTGAATTTCCGCTTGGCAGCGCCGGTGACGCGTGGCATTTTCCGAGACGCAACAGAATAGTTGCGGCTCTTTCAAAACGGCTGGCAGTTATTGAAGCCCCTGTCAAAAGCGGCTCAATTATTACCGCAAAGCTGTGTCTTGAACTTGGCAGAGAAATATGGGCAGTGCCGGGCAGAATAACGGAACAGTCCGCGGAAGGAACAAATAAACTGATATTTGACGGCGCATATCCGCTGGTCAGTATGGATCTGTTCTTCGGCAACAACGCAGTGCAGATTGATTTTGACAAACTGCCTGAAACAAGTTCGCTGATGTCAAAATTAACAGAGGAACAGAAAAAAGTATTCAAGGTTATTGCGCGCGAAAACGACATGACTGTTGATAATATCGCCGTTGCCGCTGATATGCCGGCAACAGACGTGCTGAAAATTACCTCCATGCTTGATGCGCTGGGACTGATTGCGGCGTCAGGTCCGGGGCGATACACAGCGGCAAAAACAACGTTTAAGTAAAATTCATGTTGACAGGAACAGCTTTACATAGTTAAATATTTCGCCGGCGGCATATTAAAGATGACATTATATGGATAGATGAGGTATGAAACATGGCAGAAGAGAAGAAAAAGAGGGCTTCCGCGGCAAAAAAGAGTACAACAGCTAAAAAAACTGCTGTTAAGACAAAATCCGCGGCAGCAAAAAGCGCTGCAAAAAGCAGCTCCGGACGCAGCGCAAAGAGCAGCGCGGCAGACTGCAGAGGTAAGACACTTGTTATAGTTGAATCTCCTGCAAAGGCAAAGACAATTTCCAAAATACTCGGCAGCAGTTACAAAGTGCTTGCCAGTGTCGGTCATGTGCGCGATCTTCCAAAGACGCGCATGGCAATAGATACAGAAAACAATTTTGAGCCTGAATATGTCCAGGTGAGAGGAAAGGGCGAGCTTATAAAACAGCTTCAGGAAGCGTCTAAGCAGGCTTCAAAAACCTTGCTTGCCTCCGACCCTGACCGTGAGGGAGAAGCGATTGCATGGCATCTTGCAACGCTGCTTGGTATTAACCCTGACTCAAAATGCCGCATAAGAATGCATGAAATTACACAAAACGGCGCGCGCAATGCCGTTGTGTCACCCGACGCGATTAATATTGACCTTGTGAACGCGCAGCAGGCACGGCGTGTTTTGGACAGACTTGTGGGGTATGAACTCAGCCCGCTGCTTTGGAAAAAAGTGAAGCGCGGACTTTCGGCAGGCCGCGTGCAGTCTGTTGCTCTCAGAATAGTCTGTGAAAAAGAAGAAGAAATTGATAAATTCGAAAAAGAAGAATACTGGAATATTGAAGTTGAAGCGTCAGCTGACAGCAGAAAATACAAACTTAAACTTGTCAAATATAAGGGCAAAGAAATCAAGATTCCGAACAAAGCAGAGGCAGACAAGATTAAGGAAGCACTTAGGAACGGAAAACTCACTGTGAAGAGTTTTGACACAAAGGAAAGCGCCCGCAAAGCTCCGGCGCCGTACAAGACCTCAACGCTCCAGCAGGACGTTTCTTCAAAATGCGGCTTCGGACCGCGCAGAACCATGCGTATAGCGCAGAGCCTTTACGAGGGTGTGGAACTCCCCGGCAGAGGCGCGACAGGGCTTATCACCTATATGCGTACCGACAGTCTCAGACTTGCGCCTGAAGCTGTTTCGGCGGCGAGAAACTTTATAGAAAAAACTTACGGCAAGGCTTTTCTTCCAGCCAAGGCAAATATTTACCATGCGGACGAGCGCGCGCAGGACGCGCACGAAGCGATACGTGCCACAGACGCCTCAATCACTCCGGAGTCAATAAAAGAATATCTCACGCCTGAACAGTACAGAGTTTACGATTTAATTTGGAAGCGTTACATTGCAAGCCAAATGACTGAAGCAAGAATAACCAAAAACACTGTCGTCTGCGAGGACAACGAATATCTGCTTCAGCAGAACGGCTATGCTGTGGCGTTTGAAGGCTGGGGCAGAGTATATCCGTTCTCAGTGGCAACCGTTGATTTGCGCCCCGCAAAAGAAGGTGAGACGCTGAACGTTGACAAAATCCTTGCGGAACAGAAATTTACACAGCCTCCTGCACGTTATTCAGAAGCAGGGCTTATAAAGATTCTTGAAGAAAAAGGAATAGGCAGACCGTCAACCTATGCTACGATTGTTGAGACGCTCTCCGCGCGCAATTACGTTGAACACGGAGAAGACAAAAAACTTGCGCCGACAAAGCTCGGCAGGACAGTTGACGCATTTCTGCGCAAATATTTCGGCAGCATAGACAACGTTGACTTTACTGCTAATATGGAGAGCAGCCTCGACAAAATCGACGACGGTTCGCTTGAATGGAGAAAACTTGTCGGCAGCTTCTGGAAAGAGTTTAAGCCGGTGCTTGACAACGTTGAAAAAAACGGCGAGCCGATGCGGCTTGAACCAGAATATACCGGTGAAAATTGTCCGCAGTGCGGCAAGCCGCTTTTGAAACGCAGCGGTCGCTTTGGCGATTTCATAGGCTGCAGCGGTTATCCCGAATGCAGTTATACCGCGGCGATAATCAAAACAACCGGCATAAAATGTCCGAAATGCGGTGAGGGAGAACTTGTGCGCCGCCGTGCCAAAAACGGGAAAACAGCGGGACGCTTCTTCTATGCCTGTACCCGCTACCCTGATTGTGATTACGTAGCGTGGAAACTGCCGCGCGAACTTGCAGCGCAGATTGCCAAGAAAAAAGCGGACGAGGATGACAGCGCGTCAGACATGTAACGTTAAGATAATAGGCGGAGGTTTGGCAGGCTCTGAAGCCGCGTGGCAGCTTGCAAAGCGCGGCGTTAAAGTTACGCTTTACGAAATGCGCCCGCAGAAATTCACGCCTGCTCATCAAACCTCTCTGCTCGGTGAACTTGTCTGCAGCAACTCACTCGGCGGAGACAAGCCTGTAACCCCTGCAGGTATTTTGAAACAGGAACTGCGGGTAATGGACAGTTTCATTATGGACTGTACCGAACGTAGCCGTGTGCCTGCCGGAAACGCGCTTGCAGTTGACCGTGAAAAATTTGCCTCAATAATTGACCAAAAAATATCCGAACACCCGAATATAGAAGTAATACGCGAAGAAGTTACGGAAATTCCCGAAGGAAACGTGATTATTGCCTCAGGACCGCTGACATCATCTGCTCTGGCGCAGAAAATTGGCGAACTGACAGGCGATAAATTCCTATATTTTTACGATGCAGTCGCGCCGGTTGTCACCTTGGAAAGCGTTGATATGACAAAAGCATACAGGGCAAACCGCTACGGCGACACAGGAGATTATATCAACTGTCCGATGAACGAAACGGAATATTCCGCCTTTTGGAATGAACTTGTCAGCGCGGAAACAGCGCCGCGCCATGAATTTGAAAACGAAGAAATAAAGCATTTTGAAGGCTGCCTGCCTGTTGAGGTTATCGCAAAACGCGGCGAAAAAACACTGCTTTTCGGACCGCTTCGTCCCGTTGGACTTGAAAATGGAGACGGCAGCAGACCTTGCGCGGTTGTTCAGCTCAGACAGGACAACTCGGAAGGAACGCTGTACAATCTTGTAGGTTTTCAGACTAATCTCAAATGGGGTGAGCAGGAACGTGTTTTCAAGATGATTCCTGCGCTGAAAAACGCAGAATTTGTACGTAAAGGCGTTATGCACAGAAATTTGTTTGTCTGCGCTCCTGAAGTGCTTGACGGATACCTGCGTCCGAAAGGAAAAGACAATATTTTCATGGCAGGGCAGATAACGGGAGTTGAAGGCTACGTTGAAAGCACTGCAACGGGACTTTGCGCGGCGATTTTCTGTTTCGCGAAGTTTTTGGGACGACAAATGCCTGAACTGCCGGCAGAAACAGCTGTCGGCTCGTTGCTGAATTATCTGAAAACCGCGCTTTCTGATACCTTCCAGCCGATGAACGCCAATCTCGGCATCATGCCTAAACTTTCCGGCAAGAAAATACATAAACGCGCGGAACGCTGCACCGCGTATGCGGCACGTTCGCTTGAAGCGCTGAATTTGTTTATTGATAAAAACAAAGAACTGTTTCCCAGATAAATACTGTTGCTGAGTTTAAGGCTTCCGGCGTTCGGAGGCCTTTTGTGTTTTGTACTGATTATTCGCAAAACAACGTATTTTGTGTATTTTATGAATTTTCTAAATATTTCTTGAAATATATAAAATTCAGAGTTACAATACCGCTATGGAAAACATATATGAAGCGATAGAAACCTTTACAGCATACATGAAATCGCGCGGGCGCTCTGAAAACACTCTGATAAACTATGAGAGTGACCTTCTGCAGTTTGCCGATTATCTTAAGGGGCAGGGTATAACTGACGTTTCAGGAATAGACAGAAATTCCATACGAATTTTCCTGAGCAACATTCTCGGCGTGGGCTCAAAAAAAAGTTCCGCATCGCGCAAGCTGTCCGCAGTGCGCGGTTTTGTAAAATGGCTTGCCGTGCGCGGAATTATTCAGACAGACCCGGGCGAAGGATTAAAAGGTCCGAAGATGGAAAATTCCATACCCAAAGCCATTTCGTATGAAGATACGATTAGACTGCTGACAGAAGGACCTGACGAAGGCAAAAATTATATGCGCGACAGACTGCTTCTTGAACTGATGTACGGCTCCGGGCTTCGTGTCTCGGAAGCCGCGGGACTTAATTGGGACGATATTGAACTTGACGAAAGAATGTTGCGTGTTGTAGGTAAAGGGAGCAAAGAAAGGCGTGTTCCGTTCGGCGCCGGAGTTAAAAAAATGCTTGAAGAATGGGCTGTTGCGACAGGAAATGAAGGCGCTGTGTTCAAATCCGGCAAAAAAAGCGCCGACAGAATAGCTGTGAGAACTGTTCACAGAATAATAATTAAAGCAGGCAGGAAGCTCGGAATATACAACATATCTCCGCATACGCTGCGCCACTGTTTTGCGACCCATATGCTTGAACACGGTGCGCCGCTCAGAGTTGTTCAGGAGCTGCTCGGACACGAAAGCATAGCTACAACGCAAAAATATCTGCTGATTACAACGGAACAGATTAAGAGAAGCTATATGCAGGCTCATCCGAGAGCCAATGGATAGATTGAAACAAACAGAAAGGATAAACAGAATGAATACGACACCGAAAGAACTTATAGACGCGAGACCGAAGCTGCTTGACTCTTCGGCAATGCAGGATTTGCTTGAAAAAACAAGAATAGTCAGCCGTGAACTGCAGGCTGCTGATGTCACCAAGCCTGTTGATTATCCGAAACTTGCAAAGCTGATGTCAGACCTGTCCGCGGCAAACGTTTACATTGTCAACACGGAGGGTACAATTCTCGGCTATTCCTTTGTGAGCGCCTACGATTGCCCCATTATGGACGAAATACTCGGCAAAGGATGTCTGCCGGATTCATACGTTGAGAGACTTAACCGAGTTCACGAGTCGCTGCTCAACTATTCCGACCACGGTTTTTGCGCGTACGACCCGAAAGAAAACTGCACCTATTCCAACAAACATTCAATATATGTGCCGATAAACGGCTCGGGAATACGGCTGGGCACGCTCATTCTCGCGCGTTTCGGCTATGAATTTGACACAAGAGACCTTGTGCTTGCCGAATATCTCGGCACTGTTGTAGGCATTGAATTTCTTAACGAACGCGGCAAAAAAATAGAAGAATACGGACGTGAGCAGCTTGTTGTGCAGATGGCGATGCGCGCTCTGTCATTCTCAGAAGTTGAAGCAATACGCTCCATAATGCGCGACCTGAAAGGCAGCGAAGGAATTGTTGTCGCAAGCAGTGTGGCAGATAAAGCAAACGTGACGCGCAGCGTAATAGTCAACGCGCTCAGAAAACTCAGCAGCGCCGGTATCATCGAAAGCCGCAGTTTAGGCATGAAAGGAACTTATATTAAAGTTCTTCGCCGGTCATTTATCAGTGAACTTGGGATAAAAAACAAAAAATAGAAAATTTTGCTTGCAATTTGAAAAATTGTGCTAAAATTTGCACAACAAACTTATGGAGGATGGCGTCAGATGGCAGAAAATAAGCCCGTACAGGAAGAAGTCAGAATAGGAGACGTTGTAACGGCAAAAGTTGAACACGTTGCCGCTTACGGCGCTTTTGTCCGTCTTAAAACAGGACAGAAGGCAATGATACATATATCTGAGCTGTCCTACAACTACGTCAAAAAAGTTGAAGACCACATCGCCGTAGGTCAGGAAGTTACAGCCAAGGTTATCAAAATAGACGACAAGGGCAGAATAGATCTCTCCGTAAAAGCAATGCAGGTAAGAGAGCCGTTGCCGCCCAGAGCAAAGCCGGAAGATGATTTCGAAAAAAAACTGTCCAATTTCATGAAATTCAGCGACGAAAAGATGGCTGACCTGAACGGCAAAACGAAAGATCCGCGCGCAAAACGGCGCGGCAACGGGCATGGCGGAAACAACTACTAAAAACGCGGCAAAACCGGAGGAGCAAAATCCTCCGTTTTTTTGCAGTCCGCTGACCGAAACAGACAGAAAAATCCTGACAGCAAACAGCTGTTCAGGCAGTTTTGACACAGATTTCATCGCCGGAGCAGCAGTTCGCTGCGGCGCGGGTTGTCCGCAAGTGCTTGTCTGCCGTCCCTTTATGACAGACGGAACGCCGTTTCCCACACTTTTTTGGCTCGCGTGTCCGTATCTTGACAAACGGTGCGCCGAACTTGAAACAGAGCACAAAATACCGCAGTTGGAAACAGAGCTTGAGGCAAACAGAGAAGCGGTCGAAAAATGGCACAAAGAATACGCGGAACTTCGCGCGAAACTGATTGCCGAAAGCGATACAAAAAACGTTAAAAACCTTCCCGCGATTATGAAAAGCTTTGATAAAACAGGCGTTGGCGGCATAAACAGATTTAACAATCCCTGTGCCGCAAAGTGTCTGCACCTTCAGACAGCCACTATGCTTGCGTGGAAGCACCCTGCCGAAGCGTGGCTGAGAAAGGAACTGGGCTGTACTGAATGCGGGGAAGCATGCTGCAAGGAAAAACTGTAATTCAGCAGACGCGTCTCCCTGTGAGTTTTTTAGTCGTACTCGTTCAATAATCCTACGTTTTTCATATAGCTTGTGTCGTTTGATTTCATCAGTGTATAGCCGCGTTCAGGCATGTATGACAGACAGCTGCACGAAGCGTTGTCGAGATGTATGCGCCACATGTACGGACTGCTTATGCCGAGAGCTGCCGCAAGCATCGGACGCAGTACTTCGCGATGGGAAACTATCAGAATTGCTTTTCCTTCATGCTCCCTGACTAATTTGTTCAGTGCGGCGAAGGAGCGCTGCTTCACTTCATCGACCGTTTCGCCGTCTTTAACCCGCAGCAATTCTGTGTTGTTCAGCCAATGCTCCCATTCGGCCGGATCTTCTGACGCGAGTTCCGATTTCTTTCTGTTGTCCCACACGCCGAAACTCATGTTTGTGAAGGCTTCGCAGATGCCGACGGGGAGACCGTGCGGCTTTGCTATGGTTTCCGCTGTTTCAAGCGCTCTGACGAGCGGACTTGAATAGACGAAGTCAAGATGAAATTCAGACAGTCCTGCGGCTGCTGCTTGTGCCTGAAGTTTTCCGGTTTCGTTCAGCGGAAAATCCACGCGTCCCCGTATTCGTTTCTCAGCGTTTCCTGCGCATTCTCCGTGTCTGACAAGATAAACGAGAGTTTGTGCGCTCATTTAAACAGCTCCTTTTTCAAAGTATATGGATATTATATTTCATCTCTGACTTATTTCAACAATGCCTGTCCCCAAGAAACTTAATCAATCGATCTGTTTTATAAATTATCTTTATTTCACACAATACCGTAAAACTAATATACTTGACTTGTTCAGTGCGGGACATCGGTACGAATCCGAATCTGCACGGCAGAATAAAAATATGGAGGAGCAGATATCATGAAAAAGTTTTTTGCGGCAGTTTTATTTGCGGCAGTTTTTGCGGGAGCGGCTTTTGCGGTGCCTCTTGACGCGTTTAAGGGTCAGAAGGGAAAGATTGACATTGCGGGCGGTACGGCACACATCCCCGTTATGAAAGAGGCGGCAAAGCGTATAATGACTGTCAATTCCGACATTCGCATTACGGTCGCCGGCGGCGGCTCCGGTGTCGGTGTAAAACAGGTCGGCGAAGGTCTTGTTGAAATCGGCAACACAGGCCGCCCGCTGAAGGAACCAGAAATTCAGAAATATGGTCTTGTCTCGTTCCCGTTTGCCATAGACGGTGTTGCGGTGGTTGTCAATCCCGCAAATAAAATCAGCGAGCTTTCCTTTGAACAGCTTATTGATATTTTCACCGGTAAAATTACTGACTGGAAAGAAGTCGGAGGAGAAGCCGGAGCGATAAACCTCTATGTTCGCGAGGATGGAAGCGGCACCAGAGAAGTTTTTACCGATAAAGCCATTAAAAAAGCTGTAGTTTCGGCAAAAGCAAATGTCGTCAATTCAAACGGCGCCATGAAAACGGCGGTCGGCAAGGACAAACGCGCGATTGGTTACGTCGGCATAGGTCACATAGACAAAACAGTCAAAGCGCCGAAGCTGGCAGGAATGACTGCAACGCAAGAAAACGCCGCAAGCGGCAAATACACCGTAGTACGCGATCTTTTTATGAATACCAAAGGAAAACCGTCGGGACTCACGGCTCTTTTCATTGACTACATTTACACGCCTGAAGGCGCTCAGATTATCAAAGACAGCGGATATATACCTGTTGCAAGAAAGAAATAAGGGAAATACGCGCGGTTGTTCCGAAACTTCAGAACAACCGCGCATTGACACGCAACGTTGGATAACAAGACTCACTCCGCGGGCTTAAAAACGCCTGCATTGATTGGTTTTTCGGCAGTGTATGTTTCGTCGCTGCTTGTTTTGCTTTTTGTTTTTATAATCAGCTGTGCCATTGACGGTGTAATACACGGAGGCAGTACGCTTTTTACTTCAATATGGCGTCCTGAAGAGGGACATTTCGGAATTCTTCCGATGCTTTCCGCTACGGCGGCATTGTCCGTTTCATCGCTGTTGCTTGGCTGGTGCATTACACTCGGCGTCGTGTCGTTCATACACGGCTTTGGAAGCAGACGCGCGGCTGCCTGTCTGCACTCGCTTCTGCGTACAATGACAGCCATGCCGACGGTTGTCTACGGTTTTGCTTCGGTTTTTCTGCTTGCGCCTGTAATCCGTGACGCGCTCGGAGGTACAGGCTTTTCATGGCTGACTGCGACGCTGCTGCTTGCCCTGCTCATAACGCCGACAATGTCGCTTACGATCAGCGGAGCTGTTGAGCAGTTAATGAAGGAAAGTTCTGTGACTGCTGAGGCGCTGGGCTTTTCAAGAGCGGAACAATTTGTCTATATTGCGCTTCCGGTGGCAAAAAAATGGCTTTTCTCTGCCGCGCTGCTTGGATTTGGGCGTGCCTGCGGAGACACCATGATTCCTACAATGCTCGCGGGCAACGCGGTACAGCACCCGTGCCTTCCGTCAGATGCCATACGCACCCTGACCGCGCACATAGGTCTTGTGATGTCCTCAGACGTCGGCGGCACCGCGTACTATTCGCTGTTTGTTTCCGGCGGCATACTGCTTGTTGTCTGCATAGCCGCGAATTTGCTCTTCAGATTTTCCGTTAAAACGAAAATGAAAAAAACAGATGAAATGGAAATTTAACATTATAAAACTGCTTGCATATACCGGCTGTGCCTACGTGCTGTTGTTTTTGGCAGCATTATTTGGTTTTGTCGTGTCGCACGGTCTGCCTGTGTTGAATCTGCATCTGTTTTTTGGAGACACCCAGCCTCTTAAAGCTGTACTTGGGCTCTCCCCCGTGTGGGAAGGAATATGGCCTGCGACTGTCGGTACTCTCTGCCTGGTTCTGCTTACCATGCTGTTTGCGGCAGTACCGGGTATCTGCTGCGGCATATATCTGTCCTGTTTCGCGAAAGGCAGAAGGGCAGAATATCTGTCGCTGGCAATGGATCTGCTTGCAGGCACACCTTCGATTGTTATGGGGCTTTTCGGCTTTGTTCTTATACTGTTTCTGCGTAAGACGGTTTTCCCGCAGGCATCGACTTCAATCCTGCTTTCAGCGTTCTGTCTCGCGCTGCTTGTTATGCCTGCGCTTGTCACCGCCACGCGTTCGTCAATAGAGAGCCTTCCCATGTCCTTGAAATTGACGGGTGTGTCTCTTGGTTTTACTCATGGGCAGCTGCTCCGTTATCTTATGATACCGTCGGCTGCGCGAGGCATTATAAGCGGGATTATACTTGCGGCAGGAAGAGCGGCGGAAGACACTGCCGTAATCATGCTGACCGGAGTGGTTATAAATTCAGGCATCCCCTCAGGACTGACAGCTAAATTTGAAGCTCTCCCGTTTCGCATATATTACACGGCGGCGCAATACACTGACGAATACGAGCTTATGCGCGGTTTCGGAGCGGCTATGGTACTTCTTATTCTCTCCGTACTGCTTGTTTATGCTGCCTCGCTGTTCCAGAAGAGCATGGAACGCTCACTGAAAGGAACTGAAAAATATGAGTAGCAACATCTGTGCCGAAATTAAGAATCTCAAAGTCAGCTTTAAAGGGAGGGAAATACTGCACAATATAAGCACACGGTTTGAAAGCGGAAAAATAACCGTGCTGATCGGACGTTCCGGAGCAGGCAAAACTACGCTGCTGCGTGCAGTAAACAGGCTGAACGAGGTGTTTGACGGCTGCAGAACGAGCGGAGAAGTTGTCCTTGAACTGAAGGGCTTGAAAACTTCAGTTTACGACAGCAGAATGGCTCTGCCGCAGCTTCGCCGTTCGGCAGGAATACTTTTTCAGACACCCAATCCGCTGCCAATGACGCTTATAAAAAACATCACGCTTCCGCTTGAACTCGCACGCGGAATTTCACATACCGCCGCAGTTGAAAAAGCTGAACAAATGCTTAGGACGGTCGGTCTGTACGATGAAGTCAAAGATCGTCTGAATGTGCCGGCATCCGAATTATCCGGCGGACAGCAGCAAAGAATGTGCCTTGCAAGAGTGCTTGCGCTTGAACCTGAGCTGCTTCTGCTTGATGAACCAACGGCATCGCTTGACAGAAAATCCTCGGAAATAATTGAAGACTGTTTTACCGTTCTCAAAAAAGACATTCCGATAATAATGGTGTCACACAGTCTGGCGCAGTCTGTGAAGCTCGGCGACAGCTTTAAAATAATGCGCGATGGAAACATAGTAAAAGAAGTAGAGAGTTCAGATCTGCCGCAGGGAACCTTTGAAAAAGAAAAATATCTTGAAGAACTGCTTTAAAAATGCTGGTTAAATGCTGATACAACGGAAAACGGGAAAAATATTGACGTCGGATGCCGTCGGATGCGCCGGATGCCGGTCTGACAAAAAATATTCAATAAACGGTTGACATTCTGAAAAATTACTGTAAAATATTCCCTCGTGGTGCACGAGTTGTTAGCTCAGTTGGTAGAGCATCGGACTTTTAATCCGAGGGTCTGGGGTTCAAGTCCCCAACAACTCACCATCTTGCGGTCCTATCGTCTAGCGGTCTAGGACACAGCCCTTTCAAGGCTGCGACACGAGTCCAAATCTCGTTAGGACCGCCATTTTTTTCAAAATGGCGTTGCCGGTGTAGCTCAGTCGGTAGAGCAGCGCACTCGTAATGCGCAGGTCGGTGGTTCGAATCCACTCGCCGGCTCCATACAGTTGACTAACAGTCCGCCTTGGGCGGGCTTTTTTGTTATTAAGGTAATTCAGCACAGCAGTATGCAAACAGCAGCCGGAAATTTGTCAGCAGTCCGGCTGCCGGCTGAGTGAGAGAAACGACTGTAATCCAAAATTCAAAAATCAATTTATTGACATTTAATCTGTCAGACGGTTATAATTTCAACGATACGAATTACCGGCGCGCCCTGTTTTTGGACAGTGTGCTTTTGCGTTGCAGAATATTCGGTGCGTTGACTGACGGGAGAGTGAAGAATATGCATGCATTTGTTGTCGGTCCTAAAATTTACGTAGGCGATGACACAATGTCCGAAGTTATGAAAGACAGAAAATGTGTCTTCATAGTTACGGATAAATTTATGCACGAAAGCGGCAAAGTAAAATGTATCACGGACACTCTTGACGCAATCGGCGCAAAATACTGCATATATTCCGACATTAAGCCTGACCCTGACATTGAAGTTGTGGTCGCCGGCATGAGGCAGCTGCTTGAGCATGAAGCGGACAGCGTAGTTGCTTTGGGCGGAGGCTCAGCGATTGACACGGCAAAAGCAATCCGCTATTTCGTAAATCTCAACAAACCTGTAACGGAGCACTGTTTCTTCTGCGTTATTCCCACAACAAGCGGCACAGGCTCAGAAGTCAGCAGTTACGCTGTTATCACAGATTCCGTGAAGCAGATTAAATATCCGCTTTCAGACGAAAGACTTTTACCGGACGCGGCAATTCTCGACGCCTCATTGGTTGTTTCGGTGCCGCCGAAAACGACTGCGGACACCGGTGCGGACGCGCTCACCCACGCTGTTGAAGCGTTTGTTTCCACAGAACACGCGCACTGCTCGGACGCCATGGCGGAAAAGGCAGTCAAACTTATATGCAGAAACCTTCACGAAGCATATATCCATCCCGACAATATTGACGCGCGCAACGCAATGCACGTTGCCTCGTGCCTTGCAGGCATAGCGTTCAACAACGCCGGACTTGGCATGAATCATGCCTGCGCGCACGCGTTCGGCGCGAAATTCCACATATCGCACGGACGCGCGTGCGGTATGCTCATGCCCTACGTCATGACCTACGCCGCGGGCTGCAACGCAACTCTCACAGGCACTGCGGAACGCTATGCAGAACTTGCCGCGGTGCTTAATCTTGACAGTTCAAGCGCAAGAAACGGCGCGTTGAGTTTAATCCGAGCGATACGCGGACTTCTCAAACGTATAGGAATTCCCGCGTCAATCAAAGACGCCGGCATAGACCGACGGGAATTTACGGAAAAACTCGATTCCATGATAGACGCGGCGCTTGCCGACGCGACAATGGAAACAACGCCCGTAAAACCGACAAGAGAAGACCTCAAAGGACTTTTCAAAGCGGCATACAACGGAGTTTATTAGTATTCCACCAAAGGAGCGGAAGAAATGGTTTATATTCCACCTGAGAAGGAAGAAGAATTCAAAAATAAAGTACAGAGCGAACAGCGTCCGGGAGTCGCGCGTCCGAATGACGAAGGCAAACAGCGCGTCATAGAGGAATTTGTCCCGGGAAAACAGATAACAATGGCGCATATTATCGCAAGTCCTGACACGCATCTGTATCAGAAACTCGGACTTATCGACAAAAAAGGCGCGCTTGGCATTTTTACCATAACGCCCGGAGAAGCCGCGATTATCGCTGCCGATATTGCCACTAAGGCGGGCAACGTCAAAATCTGCTTTGTTGACCGTTTCAACGGCGCTCTGATTATCACCGGCACAGTTGCCGACGTTCAGGCATCCGCGCAGGACATCAACAGAATACTTCCCGAGCTTATGGGCTTCACACCCACAGTCATAACAAAAACCTAAAAGAACAATGAAAAAGCTAATCCTTGTCGGCAAAACCCAGTGCGGCAAAACGACGCTGACACAGCGCATAATGAACGAAGATATCAAATATCACAAGACACAGGCGCTTGACCTTGTCGGAAAGTTCATTTACGACACACCGGGGGAATACCTTGAAAAGAAATTTTACAGAGGCGCGCTTTTCGTTGCTGCGGCAGAAGCGGATCTCATGGTTTTTATGCAGTCAGCCACAGACAAGGACACAACCTATTTTCCCCCGATGTACAGCGCGCTTTTCCCGAAGCCAATCATCGGACTTGTAACAAAATGCGACATAGCAGAGCCGGAGCAGATAGAAGCGGCAAAAGTTGCGCTTTACGAAGCGGGAGTTCCGGCAGAGAAAGTGTACGTCATCAGTTCCGTAACAGGAGAAGGCTTTGACGTACTCCTTAAAGAAATCGAAATCTCCGAAGACGACATAAAAATGATGCGCGAAGCGGAACGGCAGAAACAGCTCGAAGACATGGAATAAAATGGCACAAAATCCAATGAATCCGATAAGCATAGTAATAGCGGACGACGAGCCCATAACAAGAATGGACCTTCATGAACTGCTGACCGCCGCAGGCTACAAAATTGTTGCGGAAGCAGGTGACGGCTTTGACGCGCTCGAAGCGTGCAGAAAATACCGTCCCAGCCTTGCGCTGCTCGACATCAGAATGCCGCTGCTCGACGGACTTTCAGCAGCAAAAATGATATCCGAAGAAGAACTTGTTGACGCGATAGTAATTCTTACCGCGTACCGCGACGTGGAGTTCATCAACGACGCAAAGGCGAACGGAATCAGCGGGTATCTTGTAAAGCCGATAGACGAAAAATCACTTATACCCAGCATTGAAGTTATGGTAGAACGCGGGCGCGAGTTCAAAAAACTGCGCCGCGAAATGCAGAGAACCTCAAACAGGCTCAACAACCGAAGCACAATAGAGCGCGCAAAAGGACGTATCATGGAAGAACAGAATATGTCCGAAAATCAGGCATACACCTACATACGCGAAATGAGCCTTGAAAAAGGACTCTCGATGCGCGATATTGCCGAAATCATACTCAAAAGCAAAAAACTCGGCAGCTGATGGAACTTGAAAAAAGCATTGCGGCACTCTGCCGCTACTATACAGATTTAAGAAGAGAAGATGTTCGTTATCTTGAAGGAATGTCAGTTGTGCTCAAAACACTTGCAAACCTTCAGGACGCGGACGTTTTTATTGACTGCCCGACACGGGACGGCGACGCAATAGTCGTTGCGGAAGCAAAGCCGGACTACGTGCCGTCGTCATACAGAAAATCCGTTGTCGGACTGCTTGCGAAGCCGCAGAACGAACCGGCTGTCGCCCGTACCCTGCGCCTCGGCGCAGCGACAAAACAGATGAAAGCGCTGACGCAGGAAAATACACATGTTATACAGACAGTTGAGCCGATAAACAATGACGGCAGAATAATAGGCGTTCTTATATGCGAACAGCGCGTTGACGAAGAAAGAACACAAGAGAGCGAAACACTGCATTTCTCCAAAAAAAGCTACAGAAAAATAGCGCGCGCCATAACCCACATGACCGCCGATGATGTCTGGCTTACCGAATGTATCGACGAAGCGCTTGTCCTTGTTGATAAAAACGGCATTATTTCTTACCGCAACACACTTGCCGAAAAACTTTACAAAAAACTTGGTTTTGTCAAAGATATACTCGGTCAGCAGTACAAGAACATATCGCTTGTTTCGGCGGAGCCTCCCGAAGACGATGACGCAGGTATGACCGAAACGCAAATCAGCGCCGGAGCGCTGTATCTTGCAGTACGCAGAATAGCGCTGAACACCGGAAAAGACAAAAGTTTTGCGCTTGTTATACGCGACATAACGGAACAGAAAGAAAGAGAAAAAGAAATAATACTGAAATCAGTTGCCATACAGGAAATGCACCACCGCGTCAAAAACAACCTACAAACAGTCGCAAGCCTTCTGCGGCTTCAAATCAGACGCGCGACAGACCATGAAACACGCAAAGTGCTTCAGGAAAGCATGAACAGAATACTCACAATAGCCGTAACGCACGAAATCCTGTCACAAGTCGGCGTGGACAGCGTAAATTTGGGAGAAGTCATAGTTAATATCAGAAACAACACCATGAGATATTTCGCAGACAGCGGAAACAACGCCAAAATAGAAGTGACACTTGAAGGCGACGATTTCAAAGTTGACGCGAACACAGCCACCTCAATAGCCCTTGTAGTCAACGAACTGCTGCAAAATTCACTCGAGCACGGCTACAACGACAGAGAAAACGGCAAAGTGCGCATAATCACGACAAAAGGCGAATTGTACTCCACAATCCGCGTGACAGATGACGGCTGCGGTTTTGACACGAAAGACAAAAACAAAGTCAATCTCGGACTGAACATAGTAAAAGCCCTCGTCAAAGACAAACTCGGCGGCAGCTTCACCCTCAATTCAGGCAAAGAAGGCACAGTCGCAGAATTTGATTTCAAAGTAATATAACAGACTTGGTACAAACCGTTACAAATGAGCTTGTAAAAAAGCTTTAAGATACAAAAAATACGACGGAAGGTGAAGTATATGGCAAAGAAAAAAATGTTTTTAGACCTTTTTTCGGCAGACGAAGAAATTGACGAGCAGAAAACCGAGGAACACAAAGAACCTCAGAAAAATGCCGAAGAAACCGAAGCAATACCGCTTGAAAGGGCAACACCCGTGCCTGAACGCGGTGACACAGTGCTTGCTGTGGGCACAATTTTTGAAGGCACACTAAACAGCAACGGCAACGTTGACGTGTTCGGAGATTTCACAGGCGACATAAAAGCGCAGGGACGAGTGGTACTGCGTTCCGCAATGACCGGCAACGTATCGGCACAGACACTTGAACTGCTTCGCTGCACACTGACAGGCGAACTTCACGTAAGCGGCAAACTGACAATATCAGAAGGAAGTTCCGTGACAGGCGACGTGTATGCGATGGAAGGCGACGTGTCAGGAAAAATAGAAGGCAATCTGTACGTTGAAAAACAGACAAACCTGAAAGCCACATCGGAAGTGAAAGGTGACATCACAACAGGCAGCATGACAATGGCATCCGGCGCAAAAGTCGGCGGCAACCTCAAAATGATGAGCGATTAACACAAAATCAGCAGCAAAAACGGCTTGGAAAAAAATCCCAAGCCGTTTTTTGTTGCCCGAAAACGAAGACGGGTACAGCGTGTACAAGACACGGGAGTATAAAAGACGGGAGTATAAAAGACGGGAGTAGAAAAGGGGCTAAAATTAGGTGCGAGGTGCTAAGTGCGAGGTGCGCTCTTGTCGTTAGTCATCAGTCGTTAGTCGTCAGTCGTCAGCTGCTTTCGTTTTTCCGAAGTGCGGAGTGCAGATGACCGTAGGGAATACGGAGCGTTTAGCGACAGTATGTGCGAGATGCGAGGTGCGAGGTGCTAAGTGCGAGGTGCGTTCTCATTAGTCGTTAGCTGTTTTCGCTTTGCGCTGCTGTCTTTTTAATTCGTCATTCTGCGGAAATCCGAAGGATTTAGCGCAGAATCCAGCGTCGTTGCCCCGCGGGGGCTTGGTTATGACGGGCTTCGCCCGTAACGACGCTGGCTGTTGCGTTGCACTTCGTGCCCGCAGCAAGACGAACGTTTCAGTATTTATAACAAAAACGGCTTGAGATTTTCAAGCCGTTTTTTTTGTACCCTAAAAACAATTTCGGGTACAGTAAACACAGCCCCTTCGGGGTATCATTAGCCATCAGCTAACAGCTAACCGCTGACAGCTGACAGCGCAAGTGAAACGAGCCATCAGCCGACAGCCGTCAGCCAAAAGCGGAATTTTGCAGCGGCAGAATTTCAAAGTTTTCTTGTGAAACAGCGTACGACAATTTTGCCTAAACTTTGAAAAACTCCGCTGCTGACTGCATTCCGATACAGTCTGTCTGCTTTGCCGCCCGAAGTGAGTTAAGTGCGAAGTCCGCAGCCCGCCGCTGCCACCGGCAGTCGTTTGAGCCCGAAGCTCTGCGAGAAGCGCGACCCGGAGGACCGTTAATCAAA
>JAZRZG010000012.1:0-4101 GCA_045601305.1 Synergistaceae bacterium | reverse complement strand
TTCGAGGATTTTGCCAAACAGCTGGCTGTTCATAACCGTAAATACAATAACTTCCCCATGAGACCTCTTGGCTGGAAGTCCCCTAGGGAAGTTTTATCTTCTTACTCTTCTTTGTAACATATGTTTGACAAACCCACATTTAATATATTGCAATATTTTTTCGCAACATTTTGCGTAAAAAAGAGCGGAAGCTGACTGCTTCCGCTCTTTGTGTCTGTTTTATTCCGCGTGCAGAACAAGTTCGCTGCCCTGATTTTCTGCTTTGATTTTTGAACCTTCCGAGGCTTCGCCGCTGATTATCATTCTTGCTATCGGCGTTTCAAGCGTTTTCTGCAGATAGCGTTTCAGCGGACGCGCTCCGTAAATCGGGTCATACCCGTTCTTTGCGGCAACAGCGACTGCTTCGTCCGTAATTTCAAACTTTATGCCGCGCTCTTTGAGCCGCGCTTCAACTGTTTTGAGCATAAGTCTGATAATCTGCGCCAGTTCTTCCATACGAAGCGGTTTGAAAAAGATTATCTCGTCAACACGGTTGAGAAATTCCGGCTTGAAACGTGACCGAAGTTCCATAGAAACTGCTTTTTTCGATTCCTCCGAGAGTTCGCCCGTTTTCGCGTTAAGACCGTTTATCAGAGTCTCTGCGCCGAGGTTGCTGGTCATTATGATAACGCAGTTTTTGAAACTGACGGTGCGCCCGCGGCTGTCCGTCGCGCGTCCGTCGTCAAGTATCTGAAGCAGAACGTTAAACACGTCAGGATGCGCCTTTTCGATTTCGTCAAAGAGAATTACGGAATACGGATGTCTGCGCACCGCCTCTGTAAGCTGACCGCCTTCGTCGTAGCCGACGTATCCCGGGGGAGCGCCAAGCAGACGCGACACTGAATGTTTTTCCATATACTCCGACATATCAATACGGACTATATTGTCTTCGCTGTCAAACAGCGACTCCGCAAGGGTTTTTGCAAGCTCTGTTTTTCCTACGCCTGTCGGTCCCAAGAAAATGAATGAGCCTATCGGACGTTTGGGATCCTTGATACCTGACCGAGCGCGAAGCACCGCGTCTGCCACAAGCTGTACGGCTTCGTCCTGTCCTACCACGCGGTCGTGAAGCTGCTCGTCAAGGTGCAGAAGTTTTTCTCTTTCACCTTCAACAAGACGCGTTACAGGAATACCTGTCCATTTTGAAACAATCTGCGAAATTTCCTCGTCGGTAACTTCTTCGCGAAGCAGCCGGCTCTCTTTGCCCGCCGCAGCCTGCTCTGCCTCTTCAAGCTGACGCTCAAGCTCCGGCAGTTTTCCGTGACGCAGTTCCGCTGCTTTGTTCAGGTCATATTCACGTTCCGCTTTTTCAATGTCGCGCCGCACAGATTCTATTTTCTGACGCAGGGCGCGAACTTCGCCGAGCGCCTTTTTTTCCGTGTCATACTGCGCGCGAAGCGCGGTCTGTCGCTCTTTAAGGTCTGCAAGCTCCTTCTGCAGCGCCTCAAGCCGTTCGCGGCTTGCTTTGTCTTTTTCGTTTTTCAAAGCTGTTTCCTCTATTTCAAGCTGCATGACACGGCGCGTGACCTCGTCAAGTTCGGCAGGCATTGAATCTATGTCTGTGCGTATCATCGCGCAGGCTTCGTCAACAAGGTCAATCGCTTTATCCGGCAGGAAACGGTCTGTGACGTAGCGGTTTGAAAGTACCGCGGCAGAAACAAGAGCGTTGTCCTGTATTTTGATCCCGTGATGAATTTCAAAGCGCTCTTTGAGACCGCGGAGAATTGAAATTGTGTCCTCAACGCTCGGCGCTTCAACGACAACCGGCTGAAAACGTCTTTCAAGCGCAGCGTCCTTTTCAATATACTTACGATATTCTTCCGTTGTAGTTGCGCCTATGCAGTGCAGTTCGCCCCTTGCAAGCATAGGTTTCAGCATATTTCCGGCGTCCATTGCTCCTTCAGCGTTACCTGCTCCGACGATTGTGTGAATTTCATCTATAAAGAGAATAATTCTGCCTTCGCTCTTTTTAACCTCATTAAGCACCGCCTTGAGCCTCTCCTCAAATTCACCGCGGTATTTCGCGCCTGCGACAAGAGAACCCATGTCAAGCGCGAAAATAGAGCGTTCCTTGAGACCTTCAGGCACGTCGCCGCGCATAATACGCTGCGCAAGCCCTTCGACTATCGCGGTTTTGCCTGTGCCCGGCTCTCCGATAAGCACAGGGTTATTCTTCGTTTTGCGTGAAAGAATACGGACAACGCGGCGAATTTCATCATCTCTGCCTATAACAGGATCAAGCTTGTTTTCCCGCGCTGCCTTGACAAGATCTCGACCGTACTTTTCAAGCACATCGTACGTATCCTCCGGATTTTCGTTTGTGACGCGCTGATTTCCGCGAACCTCAACAAGCGCCTTGAGAAAACGCTCGCGCGTCAGACCGAACGTGTTCCACAGCTTTGCAAGCGCCGTGCTGCTTTCGGAAAGCATTGCAAGAAACAGATGTTCAACCGAAACATATTCGTCCTTCAACTCCTTAGCCTCGTCCTCAGCCTTCACAAGCAGCTGATTGAGCCGCTGCGTGACATAGCTGTTGACAGCGCCGGCAACCTTCGGGCGTTTGCGCAGCTCTTCTTCAATAACCTGTTTAAGGCTCTCCGAAGAAAGGTTCAGCTTATCAACCAGCCGCGGAATTAGACCGCCCTCCTGACTGAGAAGCGCAAGCGCCAAATGTTCCGCGTCAATCTCCTGATGACCGAAACGCGTTGCAAGCTGCTGAGCCTCCACAAGCGCTTCCTGTGATTTCTGGGTAAATTTGTTCATGTTCATCATTCAAACACACTCCTTCGCTGTTGTTTAACTTTATTTGACTATGTAGTTATACAACGATAATCAAGAAATGTCAAATCAGTATTTTTACCTATTTTTAACTCTGCTGAAAAGACCTTTACCTCCCTGCCGTCAGAAATCTGCCCTACGGTTATTAAATTTTGCTGTTGACAGAAAATACGTGTGTTATTAAAACTATATCAACTCGTAAGTTTGCAACTTTAGAGTATGTAGCGTAATGAAAAATAAATTTTTTATCGGCAAGAAATTTGAAGAAATGAACGAGACCTGAGACCTGACAACTCAAATACTCTGCGATTGAGAAAACTCAATACCAGAAAACAGGCGTGCGGCAGATTACACCGCTTGTGTTATTAAAACACGCCGCAAATACGGAAAATCTTTGCACTCATATCGCAACGAATGTGCGCTACGGATGACGGGCATCGGAAAAATCAGCATAGGAAAAGGGGCAACTGTGTTGCGCTGCGGCGTATTCAGAGCCTCCCTTTTTGGTTGGAAGTGCGGTTGCGGACAAAAAAGAAATTCTCAAAACATCTCCGGCAAAATACAGACAGGAGCCCTGCGAACAGGGCTCCTGTCTGTATTTTTACGTTAATAAATTATCTCGTCAAATCAAGTCCCGATGCTTTTTCTTTGAGCATTTTGACGCAGAGTTCCGCGATTGCCGCCCCTGCTTCGACAGGGTTTGTGCCCTTTTTGTGAATGTTTGAAACAACAGTGCGTTTTGCTTCGGCAATGCCCGGATAGCCTTTATAAACCATATACGCGCTCATGGACTCACCGCTTGCAAGTCCCGGGCGTTCGCCAAGAAGAACTACCGTTACTTCTGCGCCAAGCGTCTGTGCTATAACATCCTCCGCTCCGACGCGCCCGTATTTAACATAGAACGGCGTACCGGCAGAAATATTGTGCATTTTAAGCCCCTGCATAATCGCGGGGAGAATATCTTCGGCGTTTGCAGTGATTGACGAGCTTGAAAGTCCGTCCGACACATAAACCTGAACCTGCGGATTTGCTTTGCAGTCGGCTTTTATCGCGGCAAGCGTTTCCTCGTCAAATTCTCTGCCAAGGTCGGGACGTGTTAGAAAATCGTCCTTTGATTTGCATTTCGTGCTGTACTGTTTCAACCCGAGTTTGTTCAGATATTCTTCGGGAACGTCCTGAAAAACAGCGTCCATCGCTGTTGCGTGATCAGCGCGGAAACGGAGATAGGTGTTCGTGCAAAGACGGGGACCCGCGCGCCATACACCGAGACGCGCGTCCGTTTTC
>JAZRZG010000011.1:0-2308 GCA_045601305.1 Synergistaceae bacterium | reverse complement strand
AGTTGAGAATGATGTTGAGATCTTCTCCGTCAACTGTTTTGAATTTCATTTTCAGTTTTCTTGTGCTGTTGATTGCCATTGTTGTTTCACCTCCTTTCGTTGGCGCTTCGCCTTGCTGTATTGCTCGCTACGCTCGCGCTGTCGGCTGACGGCTGTCAGCTGACGGCATTTAGAGAAACTTTTTAATCCGTCTTTCTTCGCGTCGTCAACCGTAAGGCTGAATTTCATGCTTGTGCTTTCGTTTGCAAAACTTGCCATGTGTGTCACCGCCTGAAAAAGTTTTGGAGAAATCTGTCACCCTTCCCCACTGGTACCCTAAGAGCACAGGAAGCAGAGAAAATATAATCTGCGGACTGTGCTCTTTTTCAGGTATTATGAAAAGGATTGGTTAACGCCCCTTCCACTTGAGCTTCGCGCTCGCATTTAAGTACAGTTAACCATCCTTTTCACAGAGCGTTCGATTAAGCAAGTAGACATTCCGCATGAGGAACGGTCGCGTAAACAACCAGTATGAAACTGCGAAAAAGAGATGGAACCAATCGGAACAAAATATTAGAGATGTACGAGGAGGAATGTAGTATGAGATGCGCAGTAGGAGTAGACGTTTCAAAAAGCAAAAGCACGGTAGCGATAATGAACGAAAAAGAAATGCTTTTGGAAAAAGTATTTGAGATAGCAAACAACAGAAGCGGTATTGCAGAACTGCTGAAGCGGCTTGAAAAATACTCTGACTGCGAAACGCGCGTAATTATGGAAGCGACAAGTTATTATCATTTCCCTGTATTGTTTTCCCTGAAAGAGGCCGGCTGTTTTGTTACTGTAGCCAATGCGCTTGCCGTTAAGAAATTCTGCGATGAAGACTTAAGACGCGCAAAGAACGACAGAAAAGACGCAGTAAAACTTGCGAAATACTGCTGTGAGAAATGGGAACGTTTAACAGACTTTCATCTGTGTGACGAGATAAGAGCAGAGATGCTCTTTCTGTCAAGGGAATACGACAAGCTTATGAGTACGCAGACCAAACTGAAAATTCAACTGACGGAACTCATAGACAAAACCTTTGCCGGAATGAAAGAGGCAGTTGATGCCGAAAGCAGATACCGGCTGCTGCTGGACATATACGAAAAATACTGGCACATGGATAAAGCTGTTGCGGCAGGAAAGGAAAAATTTGTAAAGGACATAGAAACTCTTGCAAAAAAGCACGGACACAAAGTTGGAAAACGCATCGGAGAAATACTTTTCGACGCTGCGTTTGACAACGTGCCCCTGCGCCCGTGCAATTCGGTCACCAAACTTGCTGTAAAAAGCTGCGTCAGTATGCTTAGGCAAGTCCTTAAAGCAACCGCAGAAATTATAACAGAAATGGAACGTTTGGCAAAAAAACTTCCGGAATACGAAGTCGTGTCCCAAATGAGCGGAACCGGAATCAAAACAAGAGCACGGCTGATCGCGGAAATAGGCGATGTAAACCGTTTCAAAACAGCAGGCAGCTTAATAGCTTTCTGCGGAATAGACACGCCGCCGTATCAGTCAGGCAGATTTGAAGCGCAAAACAGACGCATAACAAAACGGGGAAACAAACATCTGAGAAAAATAGGCTATGAAATCATGAGAAACCTGAAAATCTGCAAACCAAAACGCGATGCTAAGGTTTATGAATACATAGTCAAGAAAGAACTTGAAGGCAAGGCGAAAAAAGCAGCGAAAATAGCGGGACTCAACAAATTTCTCAGAATATACTACAAGCGCGTAAAAGAAATATGCAGTAAGAACTGACAACATAATATTTCTGTCTGAACAAAAGACAATTCCATCCTGACAAACTCTCTTTGAGAGGCAATGTTTGTATGTCCGTTCTTCACAGTTACACGATTTTCAAAAAATCTTCACTTTTTTGCCGTTTGCCTATTGACTTTGGTTAGCAAGTCTGATACGTTGTTTCTGCCTTAATAGCACCTGTTGCAGGCGTACCAAACGCTTCAAGCAGCATAAATGTTCCGTTTTTAGCTTCTGCCACGCTGTCTATTTTCTTGTACTCAAAGCTCTCATTGCCAGTGAGTTTGAAGAGTTTCATATCTTCAACTGTATTTGCAGTTGCAAGGAGTTCGCTGCCTTTAAGGTTGACGGAAACGGCGACTACTTTTCCCGCTTCGGATATTGTTGCTTTGAATATGGGTAGCGGCGTTACTTCTTCTACTGTTCCAGAAGCCAGTCCTTTGGCTACCATTTCTTTGGTGTCGTCATGTTTAACGTATGCCATTCCGTCGCCTTTTACTTCAAGGCTTTCGGCAAATACAGGCGCAAC
>JAZRZG010000010.1:0-2587 GCA_045601305.1 Synergistaceae bacterium | reverse complement strand
GTGTGGCAGGGAACTATAACACATGCGCTGTGTAAGACCTATGCCGGTTTAGTATAGCATGTCGGAGTGTGGCAGGGAACTATAACGCGCTTGCTAAATTGGTGTATTCACAAAAGAGTATAGCATGTCGGAGTGTGGCAGGGAACTATAACTGTTCTTTCTGATTGCGCAAACGAGCTTTTAGTATAGCATGTCGGAGTGTGGCAGGGAACTATAACAGCGCAACAGCGGCAAATCTCAATGCAGTTAGTATAGCATGTCGGAGTGTGGCAGGGAACTATAACCTCGAAGAGAGAACGAAAGAACGCAAGCGAAGTATAGCATGTCGGAGTGTGGCAGGGAACTATAACTAAGCACGAATAGACCACTCACGAGACCAAAGTATAGCATGTCGGAGTGTGGCAGGGAACTATAACTTTATTTCGCCGCTTTCATCAGGGTCGCGGAGTATAGCATGTCGGAGTGTGGCAGGGAACTATAACAATGGCCTGACTACATTGCTCAGTATGACAGTATAGCATGTCGGAGTGTGGCAGGGAACTATAACCGGCTCTCTGCAGCCGCAACGGCGACAGGAAGTATAGCATGTCGGAGTGTGGCAGGGAACTATAACGTGAAAAACCGTCTCGAACGCAAAAACAGAGTATAGCATGTCGGAGTGTGGCAGGGAACTATAACCAGCCGGCGGGCATACTCAACACAACTTGTAGTATAGCATGTCGGAGTGTGGCAGGGAACTATAACGTTTCTGCATAATGCTCCTGCAGGTACTAAGTATAGCATGTCGGAGTGTGGCAGGGAACTATAACGGTCGCCCTGCTGATTTACCTCTTCCGGGCAGTATAGCATGTCGGAGTGTGGCAGGGAACTATAACTAACAGCTGTATATGGTGGCACGTGGTAGAAGTATAGCATGTCGGAGTGTGGCAGGGAACTATAACCAGCGAGGAACACATACGCAAAGTTTTTAGTATAGCATGTCGGAGTGTGGCAGGGAACTATAACACAAGTCTATTCGGCACGAAGAAAAAGTGAGTATAGCATGTCGGAGTGTGGCAGGGAACTATAACGCACAACTACACGGGCTTCGCCTGTGTGTAAGTATAGCATGTCGGAGTGTGGCAGGGAACTATAACACTGGTGGTAGTGGCGCGAATAGTCCAAGTAGTATAGCATGTCGGAGTGTGGCAGGGAACTATAACGCCCCTGTTTTGCTGTCGTCAAACATTGACAGTATAGCATGTCGGAGTGTGGCAGGGAACTATAAATATTTTGTTTTTCACAAGCCTGAGGTTGTCCTCAGGCTCTTTTTTGCGCGGGGGACAAAAAAATCAGGAGTGTTACTCCTGATTTGCCTGAAGCTCTGCGTTGTGTTCTTTGTCGCGCTGTTTCTGCCGTCTGTATGCGGCTTCGCCGAGGAGGCTGAGCCGTTTGCCGTCGAGCATGAAATGAAGATGTCCGGGCTGTTTGGTTTCGTCAATCAGCGGCGCGATTGCGCTGATTATCGCGCGCCCTGTTTTCTGACTCTTGATGTCGTTTTCGGGGCTGCGGACAAAGTGTATTTTCTTGCTGTCCATGTTGTTTCCTCCTTTCTGATTTTTAATTTTTAATAGCGTTCTTCGGCATACTGTTCGTTGTTGATGAATATGCTGTTGCCGAGTTCGTCTTTGCCGAGTATGTCTTCATGTTTGACTATGCCGTCATGGCGGAGAATTATCTGGTTGTTTTTGGTGTCGTACCAGACGGAGAGCAGGGCAAGGTTTCCGGGGATTAGGCTTGTCTCCGCTTTCGGCAGTTTTGCCGCTACGCTGCCTATCATTCGTTTGAGTTCTCCTGTCAGCGGTGTCAGCTTGATAAATTTGAGATGTTTTCTGCCGCCTGTTTCAAATATCACGCTGTGTTTCATGTGGAAATTTTTCTTGATGCCGCTGCTGCGTTTTCTTGCCGGAAATTTCTTTGGCTGCTCTTCAAGGTAGTTGTATCTTCCTTTCTGCAGTCTTGTTGGTCCCAGCTCGTTCATGAGACGTCGTGTTTTGCGTTTCATGTTTTTCACCTCTTTCTGATGTTTTGGGTATAAAAATATCAGGACAGCGTCCGCTCTTGTGCAGGAAACTGCCGAAGCACAGCATAATGCCGGCTCTCGTGCATTTGTTGCTTTGTCCACTCGCAGAATCAACTAAGAAGCTGCTGAATGTCCATAGCGAACCATATCCTGCGCATGATATGACGCTATCCTGATTTTGGGTACAATAAACATAGCAGTCAGCTGTAAACATTCAGCCGTCAGCCGAAATTTGGTGATAAAAATAATTTTTTCACTTCTTACGGCGTATTGCTTAGTGCTTAAAACTTATTGCTAAAAACTATTCTTCCGACTACTTCCTACTGGGATAAGTTCAGCCAATGTTGCACATCCCCGTCACGTTCGTTTTCACCGGAAGCCGCAGGATTCTAAGTTATCCTGCTCAAGTCCTACGGAAGCATTGGTCTCGTGTCTCAGCTCCGAAGCCCGACCGCTAATTACCGTGCCGTTACCGAAGATCTTCAGCGCTTTAGCTTAAAGCAACGGACTTACCGCCGTCTGACG
>JAZRZG010000009.1:0-8426 GCA_045601305.1 Synergistaceae bacterium | reverse complement strand
TTCGAGGATTTTGCCAAACAGCTGGCTGTTCATAACCGTAAATACAATAACTTCCCCATGAGACCTCTTGGCTGGAAGTCCCCTAGGGAAGTTTTATCTTCTTACTCTTCTTTGTAACATATGTTTGACAAACCCACATTTTTTGAACTTGGATAAAAAGTCGTCAGTCATTGGTTGTTAGTCGTTAGTATAAAAGACGGGAGTAGAGAGTAAAAAACACGGGAATATAGAAGACGGGAGTATAAAAGACGGGGGGTCGCAATTCGGGAGTCGGAAGTAAAAAATCGTTAGTCGTCAGCTATTTTCGCTTTTCCGAAGTGCGGAGTGCAGATGACCGTAGGGAATACCGAGGTTAATCGAGGATATGTGCGAGGTGCGTTCTTGTCGTCAGTCGTTAGTACAGAACACGGGAGTACAAAAAACGGGTTAAAAATCTTTTCCCGTCAGTGAATAAAACCGAAAAGAGAGTTTTCAGCTGAGATCTGTAACACAACGGTAATGCAACGGCTTGGAAAAACTCAAGCCGTTGTACTTTTTCAGCCTAACAGGTGGTATAATCTTCGCGGGTGATGTTTATGGCAGACTGCCGCAAATTTTACTTCGTCAGGCATGGTGAAACAGACTGGAACAGCATGGCGCGGTTTCAAGGGCGCAACGATATACCCTTGAATGAAGCCGGACTGAAACAGGCTGCGACAGTTGCGCTGCGCCTTGAACAGTGCCGTGCGGCAGCTGTGGTTACAAGTCCGCTTTCGCGCGCGCGGCGCGTGGCTGAAATCATAGCGGGGGACAACAGGAAAATCGTTGTCTGTGACGAGCTTACTGAACAGTATTTCGGAGCGTGGGAAAGGATGACGCTCTCGGATATACGCGTTAAATATAATGACGAATACAAGGCATGGCTTGCAGGGACAGGCAATGTGCCTGACGGTGAAAGGGAAATTGAAATTTTCGACAGGGCACTCAGAGTAGTGGAGAAACTTCGTGAAATTGAGGACGAGGAAACAATTGTTGTTTCGCACGGCGGAATACTCCGGTATGTGCTGCTTGCGTGGCTCAGAGGAGAATGCAGCCCGATTTTCTGGCGTATGAGACTTGACAACTGCTCAATAACAACGGCGGAAATACGAAACGGAAAATGCACGCTTTGCAGCGTAAATGACACACTTCATTTCAAGGTCGGCAGTGAAGACGCTGTCAGAACGCTCCCTCTTGCATAGCCGGCAGGCTTGCTGAACTGCGCATAAAATAGTTTTGATTTTTTAACGGCAGTATTATATAATGTATAAAGTCAAACTTGTCTCAAAGAGGTGACAGCCGTGAGGATTACTGTTTTGATGGACGACAAGGGCTCTGAGCAGCTGGCGCTCATAAACGAGCACGGTCTTTCTGTGTGGGTTGAATACAATGGCACGAAACTGCTGTTTGATTTCGGCTCCACAAATCACCCTCTTTTTAATGCTGAAAAACTTGGCATAGATGTTTCAGCCGCAGATTTTATGCTCTGCAGCCACGCGCATTACGACCATGCGGGCGGTTTCATTGACATAATGAAACAGGGCATTGCCAAAAAGTTAATCACCGGCAAAGGTTTCTGGGAGGAAAAATACGGCTTTGACGGCGTAAAATATACGTATCTCGGCACCGGTTTCACAAAGGCTGATCTTGACCGTAACGGTGTTGAGCACATCGAATGTTCGGATATACTTGAAATTGTTCAGGGTTGCTTCGTACTCAGTAGTTTCAGACGCCGCTTTGATTTTGAAAAAATTCCGCAGCGTTTTGTGAAACGCACCTCAGATGGTTTTGTGCGCGACAGTTTTGACGATGAAATATGCCTTGCGTTTGATACTGACAAAGGGCTTGTGGTGCTTGTCGGCTGTTCACACCCAGGTATTCTGAACATTTTGACCGATGTTCGCGAAAGGCTTGGCAAAAATATTGCCGCGGTGTTCGGCGGCACGCATTTAATGGAAGCAGATGGCGAGCGCATAGTCTTTACTCTTGCCGAGATGAAAAAACTCGGTGTCGGCATAAACGGTTTCTCACACTGTTCGGGACACGCGGTTCATGAAGCCATGGAAAAAGACGCGGCAATCAAAGCGTGTCACTTGGCAACCGGAGACGTAATAGAATTTTAAGGTTTGCTGTAATTGATAATCGGATAAGCAGGAATTGCAGATTAAATATCTGGAATTGAACAAACAGCAGCTTAGGAGCTCTAAAACACAGGCTGACAGTTAAATCCAGTGTATTACACCGCTCTGCGGTGAATACAAATACAAATCAAAGGAGACAGAAACAATGTCAAGCGCGTTTATGTTCTCAGTCATTTTCCTTTCTGTCATAGCGATGATATTTGCTATTTCAAAATTGAAACAGCATCCGTTCATCGTTATGGTCATTGTTGCAATCGTAGTCGGGCTCGTCTGCGGTATGGATCCGGAAGAAGTCATTAAGACTGTTAAATCCGGCTTCGGCAACATTCTCGGCAACATCGGCATAGTCATCCTCTGCGGTACCATTATCGGTACTATCCTGGAAAAAACAGGCGCAGCTCTTACGATGGCAAACACGATTCTCGGAATCGTCGGCAAAGAACGCTCAGTCCTCACGATGGGTATCGTTGGTTACATCACCGGTATTCCCGTGTTCTGCGACTCAGGTTTCGTCATTCTTTCCCCGATTTCAAGAGCGCTCGCGGCACAGTCAAACAAGTCACTTGCCGTTATAGCGACAGCGCTTTCAGGCGGTCTCTATGCGACTCACTGCCTTGTCCCGCCGACGCCGGGTCCGATTGCCATTGCCGGCAACCTCGGAGCAGACCTTGGACTCGTCATTATGACAGGTCTTGTCATTTCAATCCCTGCGGTCGCATTTGCAATATTCTATGCAAACAAAATTTCATCAACAGTTGAAATTCCTGCAAACCCGCAGTTCACGGTTGAAGAGCTTCTCGAAAAATACGGAAAGCTTCCGGGCGCGCTTCACAGCTTTGCCCCGATTATTCTTCCGATTATTCTCATCGCTCTCAAATCAGTTGGCGATTTCAAAACACACCCGCTCGGAGAAGGCGCGCTGCAGCACTTTGTTTCTTTCATCGGTAACCCTGTAATCGCTCTTATCCTCGGCGTGTTCATCGCGCTTACGCTTATCCCTGTCCATGACAAAGACACAGACCTTGCATGGGTAACGGAAGGCGTGCAGAATTCAGCGGCAATCCTTGTCATTACGGCAGCCGGCGGTTCATTCGGCGCAATCCTCGGCAAACTTCCGATCGCTGCCGCGCTTCAGGGCTCACTTCTCAACCTTGGACTCGGTATTCTTATTCCGTTCCTCATCTCAACAATCCTGAAGCTCTCCATGGGCGCTTCAACAGTCGCAATGATTGTTACATCACAGATGGTTGCCCCGCTGCTTGGAACACTCGGATTCGATTCAGCGATGGGCAAAGTTCTTGTCACAATGGCAATCGGCGCAGGCTCAATGACAGCGTCACACGCAAACGACTCCTATTTCTGGGTTGTTTCGCAGTTCTCAGACATGAAACCGGCTGATGCTTACAAGTGCCAGACAGGTATGACCGGCGCAATGGGTCTTGTCTGTCTCGCGGTTATTTACATCGCGTCACTTATTCTTCTTTAATAAGCGGCAAAAACAGGGCAGACAAAGTCTGCCCTGTTTTCTTATATGAAAGGACGTGCCGAAATGAAAAAAGCAGTAGTAGTTTCCGACTCATTCAAAGGTTCAATCGACTCTATTGAAATCTGCCACATTGCAAAAGATGTAATTACAGACATCTTTCCTGAATGTGAAATTATAAATCTTCCCGTTGCAGACGGCGGCGAAGGCACCGTAGAATGTTTCCGTCAGGCAATAGGCGGGGAACTTATCGAAACAGAAGTGCACGGTCCTCACATGGAGCTTCTCAACGCGCGATATCTTCGCCACGGAGATACTGCGATAATTGAAATGGCAGCTGCAGCAGGGCTTCCGCTTGCAGGAGTCAACAGAAACCCTGCGATTACCACAACCTACGGGGTGGGCGAACAGATACGCCACGCGGTTGAGAACGGAGCAAAAGAAATACTGCTCGGACTTGGTGGCAGTTCTACTAATGACGGCGCATGCGGACTTGCCGCGGCTATCGGCGTAAAATTCAAAGACATTAACGGCAAGGAATTTATACCGACAGGCGGTACACTCTCAAAAATTGAAATTATTGACATGACCGAAGCGAAAAAACTGCTTGAAGGTGTGAAAGTAACCGCAATGTGCGACATCAACAGCCCAATGCATGGTCCTAAAGGGGCTGCCTACATCTTTGCTCCGCAGAAAGGCGCGGATGCCAACATGGTGCTCAAACTTGATGCAGAACTCAAGGCACTTGATAAAATAATCGTCAGAGAGCTTGGCATAGAGTCTGTCGCAGAAATCCCCGGAGCCGGTGCTGCAGGCGGTATGGGCGGCGGAGTAATCGCTTTTATGGGCGCACAGCTCAAACCCGGCATACAGGCAGTTCTTGATACAGTTGAATTTGAAAAACAGCTTGAAGGCGCTGACCTTGTCATAACAGGCGAAGGCAAACTCGACTCGCAGAGCCTTACAGGCAAGGTTGTTATCGGCGTGTCGCGCAGAGCAAAAGAATGCGGCGTTCCCGTCATTGCAGTTGTCGGCGACGCGGCAGACGATGCCTACGGCGCGTATGACTTGGGCGTAAGCGCGATATTCAGTATCAACCGCCTTGCGATACCGTTCAGCGAAGCAAAACCGCGCAGCAAGCAGGACTACGAAAACACTCTCCGCGATATTTTCAAACTGCTCAAGGCAATGGGAAAATAGTATTTGCAGAATAAGGCAGTATCTAAAATAACCTATGACAGTAAAGCCATTAATGCCGGTCGTATGACCGGCAGTTTTTATGTTGCACAATAACACAGCAGTTGGTTGCCGGGTAATTTTATATAAGACGTTCTGTTTGTCCTTTTTTTGTCTTCATGTATAATACTGTGGACTGTGGACAGCCTTCCGGTTTTTGAAGGATGTCTTGAAAATATGTATATTTTTATGAATTTTCAGCTTTCTTTAAGAAAATTTTGCAAAGCGGTTGCTTTTTGTGCCTTCTCATTGCAGATTTATATATGGAGACCTCTGTTTCTGAACATCGCGCAAATTCAAAACGGTGTACCACAGCCAACCTACGGGGGATCAACTATCAGTAACCGGAAAAATACCGCGCCCTGCGACGATACACGTCTCGTTGACATCGGGCTTTATGCGAAGAAAGGCTGCCCAAGTCTGAAACATCTTCGTATATTGGGTGAGCCTGACAGAGACACAAAAACTTTTTCAGACCGCGGTTTGAGCTTTTTCAGCATTTAGCACTTCGCACCTCGCATCTCGCACTTCGGGGGAAGCGGTGAGCGAAAAATGAAAAGCAAAACAGCAAAACACAATCTGCCGAAAGCGGCGAACTTGAAGCAGAGAGTGAGAAACAAAAAAACAAAATATCGACGCCTTAAAATTTGAAAAATGCCGGCGGGGCATACCCCAACCGGCTATTTTTGCGTGCAATTTTGGAGCGTTTTCCACCCTGCCTGTTAAAAAGGCTTCATCCTCGCGAATGAAGCCTCATCATTTGAACCCGACCTCTTATCAGTCGCATATCGGGCAGCGACGTACATTTGACAATTTGGTTATACAGATTTCATTTAATTTTGCAAGGCTAAGTTTTCAATTGGTCATTCAGTCATTGGTAATTATAAAACAGTCCCCCGCTTTTGTATTCTCATACGCTCCGGCGCGGAAAACGCAGAAAGCACAAGAATAATACAGGGAGAGATGCCCTCTCTCCCCGCCAACTAAACTAATATCTTGGACCTCTGTGATAATGATATGTTCCTGTCTTATGATTCCAGTGTCCGCCGTTCTGATCCAGTCCTCCGCCGTGAGCAAAGGCTGTTGCGGACAGGGTAAACAGCATTGACACGGCAAGCAAAAGCATTACTGTCTTTTTCATTTAGGCTTTCCCCCCTTTCAAATCTGTTTTTGGTGCTGGTTCTGTAGGCAGTGCTTTTATATTCTTTCCTCGCGGAATATCAGGCTTTGGCGTGTTTGATATAATTCTGCATTCTCTTGCGTGACAAAAATCCTGCGCTGCAAATGCCGAGCCGCAGCATACACATACGCAAAACAAAGCGACAAACACCAAAACCAATTTCTTCATTGCAAAAACCTCCTGAATATTTATTAACGGCATAAACCGTTGAAAACAAACTACTCGCTTAAAAGGGCTTCGTTGTAGGCAAACAGCAGTAATGATTTCTATATAAGTGTATCATTATTGTAGCACTATTGCAATATATTTTATTATGCAAATTCAACTACACTATACAAAGAAGGTGATAAATTTGTCAGACAATAAACTCGTTCTTAAAAGCAGACGACTGCGCGGTGAAGATGGTTCTAAAGTCCTTTCAGTTAGAATGCGAGAAGGATTAGTGTCTAGAATTGATGATATCGCAAATAAGACTGGCAGAAGCCGTAACGAGTTGTTTTCTATATTGATAGAATACGCATTGGATAACTGTATTATAAAAGATAAATAATAAAAATTCACAGACTAAGAAGTGAATTTTTATTTAGACAGTCCAACGGTTCTCTGATTTTGTCCCGTAAATTTTCAGACTGCAAATAAACGGGCTGTGTTGTTCAGCCCGTTTCTATTTCAGTTTCAGCGGCGGATTGTTTGTAAGTTCGGAGGTAATTGCGCCGTAGAGCGCGGTGTCTTCTATTTTCGTTATGGTTGTTATCCGCCCTCCGGCGTCTTTTGAGCTTGCTCCGCAGTGGTAGATTTTTTCAGACACTTCCATCTGCCGTTGCGCTTGCCGTTAATCCTTTCGATTAACCCCTTTTCCTGCAACGCAATCGTAACGCGTTTTACTGTAATTAGTGATACTTTGGTAAGTTCCGCTATTTCTTTCTGTGTCGCCTCAGGGTTGACTGTTACTGCATTATAAACTGCAAGCTCTTTTGCCGTCAGTTTAAAAGTATCATTTTCCATAGTATCATCTTGGACTCTTTGACCTTGGGGGACATCTATATGCAGATTTCTGTTTCTAAGCCGGTGCTGTGTACCAATAAGCAAATTTTCAAAAAATCTCTCGAGGTAATCCGTCTTTGCGTATATTCCTTTACTGAAGTTATTATAGTTGGCTCGTACAAGCGCATTTCTGAAGTACAATGAATTTTTTTCAAAGGCATCATTTCTGATAGAAAAACCAAATGTATTAAGATACTTGATAATAAATACTGCCGTCGCTCTTGTATTGCCTTCAATGAATGGATGTATCTGCCAAATGTCAGCTGTAAATTTTGCTATATGTTTAATTATATTTTGAACTGTCAAATTTTCGTACGAATATTTTTTTTCCTGTTCAAAATCGTACTCAACTGTGTTTTTTATACTTTCAAACGAGGCATACAGTACAGTGTCTCCGTTGAGAATCCATTCTTTTTTCGTAATGTTGCAGTCCCTGTATTTCCCTGCATTACCGAGTATGCCGTCAAAAAGACGGTTGTGTATTATTTTCCACTCTACAGGCGAAAATTGGAATGTTTTCTCACTAAGCAATTCGGTTATTCTTGTTGACACAATGTCTGCTTCTTGGTTGTCTGATTCGGCAACTCTGTGTTTTGAGATTTCTTCATAATAACTTTTGATGCGTTGTTTTACCGCCGGCATATCTATTTTTCCCTCAATATGCTCTTTGGCTGTTCTAATGAGATATTCTGACGGCTCAAGTCCATCCACAGCCTGAAGCCCTATTGCGGTTTTCCATGCAGCGCATTTTTCTGTTTTTTCCGGTTCGCCTTGTTTAATATAGCCTTCAAGTTCAACCTGCCAATTTTTGGTTGCCATTGCTAAAATGTCCTCTGATTTTTTATGTCTGTATTATCTCATATCAGTACCGATTTGTCTTGTTATACCGGAAAAACAAAAAGCATTTTCTGCCTATCATGCATGCTGTGTTTATTGTTCAAAACTTTTTGTTTTCCGAACGTGACTGTCATTGGGTACGATTTTTTCGTTCAGCTTTTTTGCCATGCGTTCGTAAAGTGTCTGCGGCAGAACAATTTCACCGCTTTTTATTGCGGAAACAAGACGAATTCTTTCGCGTTCAAGCCGCCTGAAAAGGCGTTCGTCCCACAGGCGCGTTTCCATGCAGCTGCCTATTGCCCTTCGGAATTCAAGCCAAAGGGCATCGTTGGCATATATCAGCCCTGTATTTTCAAGAAACAGTGTTTTGGCGCTTTTTGCCAAATCTAAAGTGCTCCGAGCTTTTCAAGGATTTTGTATCCTGCGGCGCATGCCGGGCAGTCGCAGTATTTTGCGCCTTCTGCTTTGATTTCCGCCATGTGTTTCT
>JAZRZG010000008.1:0-29088 GCA_045601305.1 Synergistaceae bacterium | reverse complement strand
ACTTCCGCAAGTCTCCGAACGTTCGGGAGTTCGCCCGCAAGCAAGGCATATAAAATTTGTTTCTTGCCCCTACATATACAAAAACGATTTTTCTTGTCAAAATGGCAACCTGTTTTTGAAAAAATCCTTAATTTTTTTACGCCTGTATATGAACTGACCCTGCAATTTGGGAGGCGGGGGGAAATCGCAATTCGGGAGTCGGGAGGTCGGAAGGCGGAAGTTAGAAGCGAAAACCAAGCAGTACACACAGGGGTTAAAAATCTTTTCCCGTTATTTATACCCCTGCGGTTCTATACTCCCGGATTTTTTACTCCCGTGTTTTTTATAAAAGGGGTTGCCATTTTGAGGACAAAAATCGTTTTTGTATATGGAACAGTTGGTAATGTGAATTAGCGATTACAAAAAAAATTGCAACAATAAATGTTTGAGTTAAAAGGCTGTTTATTGTAAAATATAGCAGTTGAGGAGGAATGTCTTATGTATGTTTCGTTATACAGACGCTACAGACCGCAGAATTTTTCAGACGTAGTCGGTCAGACTGCAGCTGTGTCAGTGCTTCAGCAGTCGCTGAACGAAAAAAGAATCGGACACGCATATCTTTTTTCAGGTCCGCGAGGCTGCGGAAAGACTTCTATTGCGAGAATTCTTGCGAAGGCGCTTAACTGCCTTTCTCCGAAAGACAACTGTGAGCCGTGCTGTGAATGTGCAAACTGCAGCGCAATAGCCGCAGGCGAACATCTTGACGTTATCGAAATAGACGGTGCCTCAAACCGCGGTATCAACGAAATACGCGACCTTAAATCCCGTGTCAATCTCAGACCTCTCAACGCTGTTTATAAAATTTACATCATAGACGAAGTTCACATGCTTACGGAGCAGGCGTTCAACGCACTGCTTAAAACACTTGAAGAACCGCCTTCAAACGTTGTTTTTATTCTTGCGACTACAGAACCGAACAAGGTGCCTGTTACCATTCGTTCACGCTGCCAGCATATTCCGTTCCACAGAATTTCAATGGCTGACCTTGTGAAGCGCGTTGCCTATATCTGCGAACGGGAAGGTATCAGCGCGGAAAAGGAAGCGATATGGGAAATCGCGCGTCAGGCGGACGGAGCTCTTCGCGACGCGCTTTCAATTACGGAGCAGGCTGTTGCGCTTGGCAACGGGTCCCTTACGTTGGAAAGTCTTAAGGGGCTTCTCGGGGGCAGCAGCAGAACGGAACTTGAAGAGCTTGTTACGCTTCTGCGCGCAGAGCCGGAAGCTGCCGCAAAGCGTATGCATGAGGTATTCAGCCGCGGCGTTTCCGTTGAAACATTTGCTGAGGCGCTATTTAACATTTACAGAGATCTTTGGATGTATTCGCTCTGGAAAGAACGCTGTTTTGAGGCGCTCGAAGTGTCTGAAGCGGAGCATGCCTGGATTGCAAAAGAAGCCGCAGACCGGACGAGCGAACAGCTTAAAGCAGCCTGTGCGTTCTGCAACAAACTTATGCCTCGCGCAAAATACGGAATGAAAACGGAAATTTTCATGGGGCTTGTGCTGCTTGGACTGACCAAAACCAATGAACAGCGCACGGCGGCTCAGCCTGCGGAAGATGTCAGCCGCGCCGTTGAGATTCCGCAGCCCGTTCAGCATGTTGTATCAGCGGCATCAGGTATGCAGCCTCTTGAAGAAACTGCTGCGGCAGCGATAACAGAAATTCTTGAAAAGGAAAAAAGCGCCGAAGCAATAACTGAAAATATGCCGCAGCAGTTTGCTGAACCGGTTAACAGCGCGCCTGTCGCGGAAAAAGCGGAAGAAGCCGCGGAACAGCACTTTGACAACTCATCTGTGCCGTTTGCGTTTGAAACGTCTGATACGGAAAATTATGACGCTGCCGAACTGTGCGCAAAACTGCGTTCCGTGAACGAACTGTATGCAGGAATGACAGATGCGTTTTCCGCGCATAAACTTGAACTTTCCGCGGCGTTGTTAGACGCTGAAATTGTCAATGATACCGACGGCTGGAAACTTGAATTTGTCAGAAACGGCAAAAACGCCGCTCTCTTAAAAAAAACAGAAAACTCGGAAATTTTAGCAAATGCCGTAAACAGTGTATTCGGCGTTGAAAAATTTGTTGGAACTGAAGAAGATAAACCGGAAATTCCCGCAGTTTCGCAAAAGCCGGTATTGCCGCAGCAGAATGTACAAATTCAGCCGCAGCCTGTTCAGACAAAAACCGCACAGCCTGCTGACGCGTCGATGGATCGTATGCTTAAGCTCATAGGGGCAGACGTGCTTTATGTTGAAGAAGAAAATTCAGAAGACAGAGAAAGCGACACAGAATAAATGAACGACAAGCCATTTGTGCATCTTCACGTGCACAGCGAATACAGTCTGCTTGACGGTGCAAACAAATGCCCCGATCTTGCGAAACGTGCCGCGGAATTCGGCATGAACGCGCTGGCGCTTACCGACCATGGCGTTATGTACGGCTGCATAGATTTGTATCTTGAATGTAACAAGGTGGGTATTAAGCCGATTATGGGCTGCGAACTCTACGTTGACCCTGAAGGACATCTGCGTCGGGAAGGAAAGGCTAAAAACAATCACCTTGTTCTGCTTGCTGAAAATGACGAGGGGTATCATAACCTGATGATGCTTGACTCGCTGGCAAACATTGACGGCTTCTACTACAAACCGAGAATAGACCACGAACTGCTTGCAAAATATCACAAGGGACTTATTGCTTCTTCTGCCTGTCTTGCAGGTGAAATTCCGCAGCTGATACTTTCGGGAGACGAAAAAGGCGCGGCAGATTGTGCTGAAATGTACCGAGACATTCTCGGCGACGGGAATTTTTTCCTTGAACTTCAGCACAACAGCATTCCGGAACAGGCTGTTGTCAACAAAGCGCTGATTAAAATAGCGCGTGAGCACAACTTTCCGCTTATTGCCACAAACGACGCTCATTATCTCAACCGCGGGGATGCCAAGTGGCACGATGTCCTGTTGTGTATAGGGACAAACAGCAGTGTTGACAATCCTAACCGTTACAAATTCACAGGGGACGATTACTATTTCCGCAGTCCGGAAGAAATGTGGGCGCTGTTCGGAAACGAACTGCCGGACGCGCTTATAAACACGCAGAAAATCGCAGACCGCTGCAATGTAAATCTTGAGTACGACACCGGCAGCTACTATCTGCCGGAGTTTCCTATACCTGAAGGAGAGACGCTTAATTCGCACCTTAAAAAACTTGCCAACGCTGGACTTAGAGCGCATCTTAAAACTGACAACGTACCCGCGAAATATCAGGAACGTCTTGATTATGAGCTCAGTGTCATAGAGCGCATGGATTTTCCGGGATATTTCCTTATAGTTTCCGATATTATCATGGCGTGCAAGTCAAAGGGTATTCCAATAGGGCCGGGCAGAGGAAGCGCCGCAGGCTCTCTTGTCGCATGGTCTCTTGGTATTACTGAACTTGACCCTCTGCGCTTTGACCTGCTTTTTGAACGTTTCCTTAATCCCGAACGCATCAGTATGCCTGATATTGATACCGATGTGTCGGATAAGCAGAGAGAGGAACTGATTTCTTACGTTGTTCAGAAATACGGTAAGGATCATGTCGCGCAAATTATAACATTTGACCGTATGATGATACGCGCGGCTATTACCGACGTAGGCAGAGCGCTGGATATGCCTGTTCCTGAAGTGCGCAAGGTTACAAAACTTATTCCGAATACTCTCAAAACCGGTATAAAAACAATACCTCAGGCCATAGACGCAGTTCCTGATTTGAAATCGCTTTATGACAATGACCCGCAGGTAAAACGGCTGCTTGATTTGTCCACGCCTATCGTTGGTATCGCAAGGCATTGCGGGCAGCATGCAGCAGGAGTTGTCATAACGCCTAAGCCGCTTATAGAAATGGTTCCGCTTCGCAAATTTGACAAACAGGACAGAGAGCAGATAGTCACGCAGTATTCCATGGATCCTGTCGCTCAGCTTGGGCTTGTAAAAATGGACTTTCTCGGACTTAAGACGCTTTCGACAATTCAGGGCGTGCTCAGCAACATTGAGCGCAGCGGCAAGGGAAAAATAGATCTTACCGACATTCCTCTTGATGATGAAGAAACCTTTAAAATGCTTATGCGCGGTGACACGCTCGGTATATTCCAGCTTGAATCCGCGGGCATGACAGAACTTATCAAACGTCTCAAGCCGGACTGTTTTGAAGATATGGTCGCGCTTGTCGCCATGTACCGTCCGGGACCTCTTGAAAGCGGTATGGTGGATTCTTACGTAAAACGCAAGCACAACGAAGAACAGATACAATATCTGCATCCGGCGCTTGAAGATTGTATGAAAGAAACCTACGGCGTTATGCTTTATCAGGAGCAGGTTATGCAGAGCGCATCAATTCTTGCGGGTTATACACTCGGTCAGGCAGACAAACTCCGCAAAGCCATGGGCAAGAAAAAGAAAGAAGTCATGGCCGAGCAGCGCGAAAAATTCGTCAACGGCGCTTCTAAAAACAATGTTTCTGCCGCGCAGGCAAACGATATTTTTGACAAGATAGAAAAATTTGCCGGCTACGGCTTCAACAAGTCTCACTCTGTTGCCTATGCGCTCATAAGCTATCGTACGGCATGGCTTAAAGCGCATTACCCCGCTGAATTTCTTGCCGCGTACCTAACAAGTGTCATCGGCAACGGCATGGAGGAACTCGGAAACTATATACGCCGCGTTCGTGACGATGGTTATCCAGTTCTTCCGCCTGACATAAACGAGTCTATGGAGGATTTCTCGGCGGCAGGCGGCGTTATACGCCTTGGACTTTCAGCCATTGCAAAAGCAGGAGACAAAGCTGTCGCAAGCATTGTTGAAGCGCGCAGAGAGGGCGGGAAATTCAAATCTTTCTGGGATTTTTGCAAACGTACTGCAAACAGTCAGGTCAACAAGGGTGTTGTAGAAAGCCTTGCAAAGGCCGGCGCTTTTGACAGTCTTGAACCGAACAGGGCAAGTGTGCTCAAATCCGTGCAGCTTTTTATGGATGTTGCGGCAAGGCAGAGTCAGAACACTGAACAGGGCAGCCTTTTTGCGGGTTTTGACGACGAAGCGGATATACCTCAGCTTGTCAAAACTGAAGATTTTTCAACGCGTGAAAAACTTGAATACGAAAAAGAGAGCACGGGGCTGTATATTTCGGGGCATCCGTTTGACAAGTTTGAAAAGCTTGTTGCTCCTTACATTACCTGTCCGCTTAAAAACGCCGGACAGTGGCTTTCCGCAAAGGAGCCGCTTATTACGGCAGGTTTGCTCTCGTCAAGCAAAGAAAAATTTACCAAAAAGGGCGATCCTATGGGGGTAATTACTCTCGAAGACGCAGCTACAAAAATGGAAGTTGTCCTGTTTTCGAAGAGGTGGGCAATGTACAAACCGTTTCTGCAGATCGGCGAACTTTATCTCGTTAAGGGAAACGCGAAGGAAGACAGGGGAGTTTCGCTGCTTGCAGACGAAATTTTCACGGAACAGGAGTATAAAGAAAAACTGCCGAAGCATTTTACAATAGTGCTTGACGAGGATAAAATTTCCGCGGACGAAATTTTGTTCAGACGCTTTATGGACGTGCTTGCAAGGCACAAGGGAGACTCCGCGGTACGTCTTAAACTTACAAGTACGGAAAGGCAGCTGGTATCTGTTTTGCGAATGAAAGTAAACGAAGCAGATGACAAACTTAAAGAAGAACTTACGGTGCTTGTACAGGATGCTGTGAGTTTTGAATAAAAAGGAGCGTTAAAAATGGAAAACAACGAGACAGAATATGTAGTGGTGAAAGCCATTGAAGACGGTGTCACAGTTATAGGCGTTACACGCGGCACGGAAAATAAATTTCTTCACACGGAAAAACTTGATACAGGCGAAGTTTGGATTGCGCAGTTTACCGAAAATATTTCAGCTATGAAAATTCGCGGCAAAGCGCTTATTCAGACAAAGCACGGAGAAATAACAAGCGGCAGATGAGCCTGATAGGCGCGCATATATCTGCTTCAGGCGGACTTTACAAGGTATTTGAACGCGCTGACGCGCTTAACTGCGAAGCGTTGCAGCTGTTTACAAAAAGTCAGCTTCGGTGGAGCGCGAAGCCGTTGTCAGATGAAGACATCTCAGCTTGGAAAAATGCCGCCGCAAAAAGCAAAGTCCGCGACATTGTGTCGCACGCATCGTATCTGATTAACCTTGCCGGAGAAACTGAGGTCCGCGAAAAAGGCATTGTGTTTCTTGCGGAAGAAGTGATGCGCTGCGACAGCCTTGGAATAGACAAAGTTGTGCTTCACCCGGGTTCATGCGGTAAAAATAACCTTAAAACGGCTTTATCCCTGCTTTGTTCTGCGCTGCTGGAAGTCTTTTCGAGAACAGAGGGCAGCAGAGTAAAAATTTTGCTTGAAACAATGGCAGGGCAGGGAAGCGCCTTAGGAAGAAAGCTCGAAGAATTTGCGCGTGTGCTTGAACTGACCGGCGGAAATGACAGAGTTGCTTTCTGTACTGATACCTGCCACGCCTTTGCAGCGGGATATGATATTTCAAGCGCAGAGGGTTATGAAAACTTTATTTGCAAAATTGATGAAAACATCGGTCTTGACCGTCTTCTCTGCTGGCATCTGAACGATTCGAAAAAAACGTGCGGAAGCAGAGTGGACAGGCATGAACATATAGGAAAAGGCGAAATAGGCGAAACAGCTTTCGGACTGATTGTACGCGATAAACGCTTTGAGAACGTACCGTCGCTGCTTGAAACTCCGAAAGAAAACAACGGAGACGAAATAAATCTGGCGCTTTTGCGCAGTCTCAGATAAAAATATTACACAAAGCTGACGGCTGAAAGGAGTGCGGCTATGTCTTTCATAACTCTGCGCTGGCAGGATATTCCGGATATTTTGATAGTGGCATTCATAATTTACCGCGTGCTGCTGTTGTTTGTCGGTACGCGTGCCATGCAGCTTTTGCGCGGTATAATGATTATAGGTTTGTGCGGCGCCGTTGCAAATATTCTTGAATTTCGCACGCTTTCGTGGGTTATCAGCCATCTGCTCGGCGCGTTTATCATTGTTATTCCCATACTTTTTCAGCCGGAGCTTCGCAGAATCCTTGAAGAGCTCGGCAAAGGAAGAATTGTAACATCATTTAACAAAGAAGCCATGGACAAGCGCGTTAAACAGCTTGTTGACGCTCTTGTTTACTGTCAGCTGAATAAAATAGGCGTACTGTGCGTGCTTCAGAGAAATACCGGTCTTCGTGAACTGTGGCGTACAGCCGTACCGCTTGAAGCTGAAATTACAAATGAACTGCTTGTCTCGATTTTTTGGGAAGGTACGCCGCTTCATGACGGAGCCGTTGTGCTGGATCAGCAGAAAATTATTGCTGCAGGCTGCTATCTGCCTCTTTCGGAAAAAAACGACCTTTCGCGCTGGTACGGCACAAGACACCGCGCGGCTGTGGGTGTGACTGAAATTTCAGATGCAATAGCGCTTGTCGTTTCCGAAGAACGCGGTGAAATTACAGTTGCAGTTGCCGGTCGCCTTTCAAAACCGCTTAATGACGAGCAGGTGAAAAGAATATGCAGCCATTATTTTGAACATGGCGACAGAGATATAAGTTTTATGGACAGACTGCAGACGGAAATTCATCAGACAAAATCGGCGGAGGAGTCTGACAATGCTTAAGTCAGTAAAAAAATTCAAAGGCGATCTTCTTCTGTTCAGTGCGGTAATCTCGGGTCGTGAAATAATGAGCAGAAAAAATCCTCTGTATGCCGGAACAAAGTTCTTTTTCGGTATGCTTTCTATGCTTGCGGCGCTGTTCCTTTGGGCGTTTGTCGCATGGAACGGGGACAGCGAAATAACGCGTACAATCACTGTTCCTTTGACCTGCGCAAATGCAGCGAGCGGAATGGAAGCGTTTAACTATACCGGCAGTGTCGCTGTTAAAGTTTCTGGAAATATGGCGATTTTGTCAAAACTTAACAAAAAAGGCTTTACTGCTGAGGTCGATCTGTCAGGGATTGCCGCGGGAAAATACAGTCTGCCTGTAACTGTGGAGACTCCGGCAGGTACAAGAGTTGTTTCTGTCAAGCCGCAGCTTGCAGATATTGAAATATACAGAAAAGCCGAAAAGAGATTTCATGTCGATCTGAAGCCGACAGGCGAAAACGAGGAAGCAGCAGAGCCTGTGTCTGCCGAAATTATGCCTTCTGCCGCATTTGTAAGCGGGCCTAAAGAAGAAATTGACAAAATCAGCAGTGTAGAAGCACGTGTCCCCGCAGAACAGCTCAGAACAGACAATCCATACACTGCGGAGCTTATTGCGGTTGATATAAATGATAAGCCTGTCGTGCGTATTGTCATTAACCCGAAAACAGTTGTTGTCAAACCTGAAATTATTGCAGAAGGTATGTCTGTACCTCTTAAGCTGCCGCTTTACGGACAGCCTGCGGCAGGTTATGAAATAAGCTCTGTCAGACTTACGCCGGACAGTGTAATCCTGAAAAAACAGCTTGAAGATGCCTCCAAGATCAATTATATAGAACTTCCCGCAGTCGATGTTACCGGCATCAACGGGAATTTACACACGGTACTTTCTCTCAGCAGCCTTGAGCTTGCGCCGAATATTGACCTTGTGAAAAATGACAAAATCACTGTGGACATAACGCTCAGAAAGGGACTTGCCACAAAAATATTTCCGAACGTAGCAGTTAAAATCGAAGGCGCGAAACAAGATGAAAAATGGACAGTGTCGCCTATGCATGCTTCAGTAATTGCTGAAGGCTCGCGTGCGCAGCTTGACGAAATCTCCGAAACTCCGTGCGATATTGTCGCCGATGTTACAAGCATTGTCACAGACAATATTCGTCTGCCTTTGATATTCAAAAACGAAAAACAGGGTGTGCGTATTATAAGAATTGAACCTGAAGATGTATTGCTGAAAAGAGAAAAATAACTGGACAAACAGAATAAAACGAAAAAATTTATTAAGTAATCCTTAGGGGGAATTGTAAGATGGCAGTAAGACGTTTCTTTGGTACAGACGGAGTCAGAGATATTGCCAATCTTGGCAATATGACGCCGTGGTTTGCCTATAACCTTGGACGTGCGTATGTTATGTTTGTTCGGAGCAAGGGTTTTGAAAAGCCTGAAATTGCTGTTGGCAGAGATACGCGGCGTTCAGGAAATATGATTGAAGCTTCTCTGTGCGCCGGAATGATGTCTGCCGGTGCAAATGTCTGTCTGCTTGGCGTAATTCCAACCCCGGGCGTAAGTTTTGTTCTTGCGCACAATTCATTTGCAGGGGGCGCGGTTATCAGCGCTTCACATAATCCGGCTGAGTACAACGGCATAAAATTCCTTGACGAAAACGGATTCAAACTTACTGATGATGATGAAGCAGCCATTGAAAACAATATAGAAGGCAGAAGCAGCCACCCGACAGGAGAAGGCGTAGGCATATCACGCTGCGGAAAACAGTATGTTGACGAATACACAGCCGCGCTTACAAAAGTTATAGACAGCATTACAGATAAAACAGTGTCTGTCACAATAGATGCCGCAAACGGCGCAGCCTCGTCATTTGTTGAGCCTATATTCAAAAACTGGAAAGCGCCGGTTTCTTTTGGCGCAAATACCCCTGACGGTATGAACATTAACAACGGCGTCGGCGTTACACACATGGATTACCTCTGCGCAGAAACTGTCAAAAACGGTTCTGCCGTGGGCATAGCTTACGACGGCGATACAGACAGGGTGCAGCTCTGTGACTCAAAAGGCAGAACTCTTGACGGTGATATAATTCTCTGGGTTATCGGCCGCTGGCTGCAGAAAAAAGGCACACTCGGAAACGGCGTAACAGCAACAGTAATGAGCAATATGGAGCTTGAAGATCTGCTTGCAAAAGACGATATCAAAGTGTTCCGCTGCGGAGTAGGCGACCGTTATGTGCTTGACACAATGCGCAAAGAGGGCAGTATGCTCGGCGGAGAACAGTCAGGACACATTATCGCGCTCAACTACGCAAACACAGGCGACGGACTTTATTCAGGCGCGCTGTTTCTTACTGCTGTTGCCGAACTGGGTGAAGACATTTCAACACTTTATGACCGCTTTGAAAAATATCCTCAGGTACTTCGCAACGTGAGTGTCAGAAACCGCGGAGCGGTGCTTGGAAGCGAAAAAGTTGCTCAGGCAAGTGAAAAGGCACGTCAGCTGCTTGAAGGCAAAGGCAGAATGCTTCTTCGCCCTTCAGGCACAGAGCCTGTAATAAGAATATTTGTGGAATCACGCGACAGAAACCTCATGAACGAAGTCGCTGATTTAATAGAGACGGCAATAAACACGGCTTCGGAGGACTAAACAATGGAAAAACTTGAAGTTGCAATTTTTCCTGTCGGAGGAGTAGGTACCCGCTTTCTCCCCGCGACAAAAAATATGCCGAAAGAAATGATGCCGCTGCTTAACCGCCCACTTATCCAGTGGGGAGTTGAAGAAGCAGTAAATTCCGGCTGTACAAACGTCATAATCGTTACAGGCGAAGGCAAAGAAGCCATAAAAGCCCATTTCTCACGCTCATTTGAACTGGAAGGGTTTCTTGCGACACACGGCAAAGAACAATACAGAGAAATAGTTGCTGCCATACCGGCGCTTGCAAAATTCAGCTTCGCAAAACAGCTGCAGCCGCTCGGACTGGGACACGCAGTACTCTGTGCTGAACGGCTTTGCAAAGAACGACCTTTTGCGCTTTTGCTTCCTGACGATGTAATGATTGCAGATACACCGGTGCCTGCCCAGCTTGAAGCAGTCAGACAGAAATTCGGCGGTTCCGCAATTGCGCTTCAGGTAGTTTCTGACGAAGATACACAGCGCTACGGTATAGTTGACGCTGAAGAAATTGAACCCGGAGTTTACAAAATCAAATCACTTGTAGAAAAACCCAAGCTTGGTACTGCGTCTTCAAACCTTGCAGTTATGGGACGCTACGTACTGTCGCCGGCAATTTTCAGACATCTTCGCTGCCTGAGACCCGGTGCAGGGGGAGAATACCAGCTTACAGACGCAATTAACTCAATGCTCGCCGAAGAACCTGTTTACGGAGTAATCTACAAAGGCAAACGGCTTGACTGCGGAATAACAGAAGGCTGGCTGAAAGCAAATATCCGGCTTGCTCTTCAAAGCCCTGGAATGCGCGAAGCGGCGCTTGAAGTGCTGAGAGAAGAGAAAATAATATAGCAGCTGCTCAAAAATATTCGAGCTTAAACATACTGAGCCGCTGAGCGCCTGATAACCATATTACCACAAAATTACCACAAATCGGTTGTATAATTGTCCTGTCAGCACAGAGATACATACAGGAGGTATCATCATGAAGAGAAAAATCAGCCTTGTAATTGCAGCAGTAATCATGCTAACGAGTGCGGCAACAGCTTTTGCGGGCGACAGACCTTTCAGCTGGGTACAAGTTTTCAGCCAGGGCGGAAGAACGGAATACTATGACCAGAACAACAAAGCAGTTTTGACCCCGGACAAAACGCTTCAGGCAAACATCAAAGTTGTTGACAAAGATATGCTCAAAGACCCCGATATGGTCAAAAACAAAGTTGCTTACGTCATTGAGATGCGGGAATTTGCAACGGAGAAACCTGCGTTCAGACCGATAGCGTTTTTCTTCTATGACGCAAAAGACAATCTGCTTCACATTGAAGATGTAAAAGATCAGTCACCTATGTCATCAGCGTTCGCAGCAGGCACCCCGCCGTTCAAAATCTGGCAGACAGTTATTGAAAAAGCAGGCTACAAAATCGAGAAAAGCAAATAAACAGTAAATAAACCGCCGGTCAATCTGAACTGACCACAAAAGTTAGACAAAAAATATTCTTCTTGCTGTCTATTAGTGGTTTTACATGGTATATTTCTTTTTTACTGCACATTATACAAAACCTTCTATGGTTTCTTTATTCTACCATAGGAGGCTTCTTGCTTATTTACAGACTTTTTTCTACAGACTCGTTACCGAAGTGCTTAAACCCTATAGCCGTATGGGCAGCGTGCTTACCACCGGAAAGTGACCGCATTACGTAATGCGTGAAGAGGATCCCGCTGGCGGAGTTGGTGTGGCAGGAAACAAACGGAATTGCAGGCTCTGCCAAGCCATCCTCAAGTTTCAGACAATCTCTGTGGGATTAACCGCACAGCGCTTTACGTTAAACACAGACAGGCGCCGATTTGGGAAACGTGAGAGACCGTTCGATTGATATCGAACTCATATGCCTTTCTACTATATAAATAGCAACCAAATTTCAAAATGGAAACATCCCTTGTAAAAACGTCAAAAAGCGTGATATAACAGGAAAAATCAAGGCAGCAGTTAAATGAATAAATATTCCAAGTTGAGCAGGCAAATGTCATCCAAGTTGAGCAGGCAAATGTCAAAAACGCGATAAATCTTCCGTGTTGTGGTATAATTGTTTCGGAAAGGGATGTTATTTTGTTCATAATAGCGGCTTGGGAGAAAAATCCAAGCCGTTTGCTTATCTTTTTTCTGTATAACCGCGCGGCGTTAGATATTGTGAGTAAAATATTCGCGATATGTGCCGAAAGAGCTGTTTTATGTTACAATTTATATGTGACATTTTACCGGAGATGATACTGTATGAGCGTACTGAAAATCTGCTGCTATCCAGACCCTGTGCTGAGAAACAAAAATAGCGCTGTTGAGTTTTTTGACGACAGTCTTCGAAAACTTGTCGCTGACATGTATGAGACTATGTACGCGGCAGACGGAATTGGGCTTGCAGCGCCGCAAATAGGCATAAACAGACAGATTGTGGTCATAGATTATCAGGGTGAAAAATATACGCTTATAAACCCTGTAATTCTTGAAACTGAAGGTTCTGAAATACGTGAGGAAGGCTGTCTCAGCTTCCCGCGAATTTATGTCAAGGTGCCGTCGCCGGTCAAGATGACTGTTGTTTACAAAGACGAGTTCGGCAAGGAGCATAAGAAAGACACTGACGGCTTTCTGACGGCAGTTTTTTCCCACGAAATAGATCATCTGAACGGCAGAATGCTTATTGACCGCGTATCGCCGCTTAAAAGGGCAATTCTCAAGAAAAAAATAGAGAAGGAGCGGGGCTGTTAGTATGCTTCGTGTCGGATTTTGCGGCAGCGGACGTTTTGCGGAGCTCTGCTTAAGACAGCTTGCGGCAGGCTGTGAAATCGCTTGGGTGATAACAAACTCGCCGAAAGCATCCGGCAGAGGACTGCAGCTGCACAAAACGCCGGTAAACGAAACTGCGGAAGAACTTGGTATTTCCTGTTATACAACGGACAGGCTTTCTGCTGATACCAAAAGAATCGAATGGCTTAAAAAAAATTGCGCTGATCTGATTTTTGTAATCGATTTTGGGCAGATGATAAAAGAACCTGTGCTGTCGCTTCCAAAATACGGCTGCATAAATCTGCACCCGTCAAAGCTTCCGGCTTACAGAGGTTCCGCGCCGCTTCAAAGGTGTATTATGGACGGGCTGAGGCTGACGGCAGTGTCAATTTTCCGCCTTGACGAAGGGATGGATTCGGGCAGTCTGCTTGCGCAGCCGAAAGTTGAAATAGCAGACAGCGAAACGTATGAAACTCTGCTTGAAAAATGCGCTGTGACCGGCTGTAAAGAAATGCTGCGTTTGCTTGAAGCGGGCGCTGAAAACTGGAATTTTGTCCCGCAGCCTCAGAAAGGCGTATCTCTTGCGCCGAAAATTGAAAAGTCAGAGGGCAAAATAAACTGGGCAAGGTCTGCTTTTGAATGCAGCTGCTTAATCCGCGCGCTTGCAAACGCGCCCGGAGTTTTCTGTTTTTACGGCGGAAAACGGCTCAGGCTTTTCAAAGCGGAAATCGTGAATATCGGCAAAAACGCGGAAGCAGGGACAATTATTGCGGTTAAAAAAGGTTATCCTGTCATTGCCTGCGGACAGAACGCGCTGAAACTTGAAATTGTGCAGCCTGACGGCAAACGTCAGCAGAGCGCGGCCGACTGGCTTCGCGGCGCAAGACTGAGCCTATGTGGTAAGCTGGAGTAAATCAGAGGTAAGCGGTAAGCAGATTGCAGCAAGTAGAAAGCAGAAAGTAGAAAAAGCTACCACCTACAAACTACAAATTACAAGCGAGGTACGAGCGCTCTGCAAGCTGACAGTTAAGCTAAAAAGTTGGTGACAAAAGTGGACAAGACAGAAAAGAAAATTTCATCACGGAAAATATATGACGGACACATTCTCAATCTTAGGGTTGATGATATTGAGCTTTCAAACGGCGTCAGAACAAAACGTGAGGTTGTTGAGCACAAAGACGCTGCAGCTGTGCTTGCGGTTGACAACTACGGTCTTCTGCTTTTCGTTTCGCAGTACCGCTATGCGGCAAACGCAGAACTGCTTGAGATTCCCGCCGGTCTTGTGGAAAACGGCGAAAATCCGCAGGACACTGCTGTCCGCGAGCTTCAGGAGGAATGCGGCTATAAGCCGGAGCATATTGAAAAAATATGCAGTTTCTTCTGCTCACCCGGATTTTCCACAGAGACGCTTCATGTTTATTATGCCGCGGATTTAACGGAATCAAAGCTTCCGCAGGATAAAGACGAAATTATAGAGCTTGTCAGGCTGTCTGTCGCGGAAGCGGAAGAAAAAATCAGAAAGGGCGAAATTATAGACGCCAAGACGATAGCGGCAATATACTGGTACGGGAGATACAAGCTTGATAATAGATTTTGACGGAAATTTTGATCTGCTTGTAAGCAGATTCAAAGATTATTTGCTGTTTGAGCGAGGCGCAAGCCAAAATACGGTCAAGTCGTATATGTCTGACTTGACCGCATGGTACACGTTCTGCAAAAAACATTCCGCAGAGCCTGAAAAGCTGAACGCAGACGCAGTTTCACGCTATATTCTGGAACTTACCGCCGCCGGAAAGGCAAAAAGCACCATACAGCGCAACGCGGCTGTGCTTGCTTCTTTCGCGCGTTTTCTTGTCTATGACGGCGAGGAAGCGCAGCTTCCGAAACTTGACCCTTTGCCGCAGCGTGACAAAAAACTGCCTGAGGTGATGACCGAGGGTGAAATCCAACGTATTATAAATGCCTGCGAAGACGGTACGGTGCTTGGAAAACGAGACAGAGTAATCATAGAGCTTGCGTACGGCACAGGAATGCGCGCCTCTGAAATATGTGGCGTAAAACTGAAGGACATCGATGCGGGAAGCGGTATTATCTACACAAGAGGCAAGGGTTCAAAGGAGCGCAGTGTGCCGTTTGTCGGGACAGTCAGGAGAATAGTTGAAAATTATATAGAGGAAACGCGTCCTAAGCTCAACAAATTTGACACGCAGTGGTTATTTTTAAGCCGCACGGGACAGCAGCTTGGGCGTGACTCGTTGTGGCATATTCTGCATAAACGCGGGCAGGAGGCAAAAATTCCGGCAGCGCGTCTTCATCCGCACGTCCTGCGCCACACCTTTGCGACACATCTGCTTCGCAACGGCATGGATCAGAGAACGCTGCAGGAAATGCTGGGACATTCCTCAATACTGACAACGCAGAAGTACACGCATATAGACGAAGAAATGCGTGACCTGTATGACCGCTATCATCCGCGCGCTGCAGGAGACACGGAGGAAGAATAATGGACTACGCCGAAAAGGTAAAGGTAGCAAAAAAATATCTTGGCGCGGCAATCGGCAGACTGCCTGAACATCTGCTTGTTTTAGGCTCAGGGTTGTCAAAAGTTGCCGAAATTATGGATGCTGAAACAATCGTAAATTATACAGCGATACCCTACTGGCCGAAGTCAACGGCTCCCGGGCATCTTGGTCGTCTTTTGTTCGGAAAGCTCGCCGGCAAAGAGGTAGTAATAATGCAGGGCAGAATACACGGCTACGAAGGCTACGACATGAAGGAAGTTACATTTCCTGTTCGGGTGCTTGCCTCAATGGGGGTAAAATCAGTTCTTTTTACAAACGCGTCCGGCGGAATTCCCTCTGCCGATAAGGATATTAGACCCGGAAGCATTGTGGCAGTCACGGATCATATAAATTTCACGGGAACAAACCCGCTGCGCGGCGAAAACAATTCCGAATGGGGCGACAGATTTCCCGACATGACCTTTACATACGACAAAGCATACCTAAACCTGCTTTCAAACGTTGCTTCAAAGCTTGAAATCCCTCTCATGAACGGCGTTTATATGGCAATGCAGGGGCCTTCCTACGAAACTCCGGCAGAAATTCGTATGGCGCGTATTCTCGGCGCTGACGTTGTGGGAATGTCAACGGTGCCCGAAGTTATTGCCGCGCGCCACATGGGAATGAGAATAGCGGTGCTTTCCTGTGTGTCAAACTACGCTGCAGGCGTGAGAAATCAAAAACTTACAGAAGAAGAAGTGCTTGAAACAATCGGCGGCAACGCGGATAAAATAAGCAGACTTATTACTGCATTCTTTGAGGCGCTTTAATATGTTTATAGCAATCGAAGGCATCGACGGAACAGGAAAATCAACGCAGGCGGCACGGCTTGCAGCGTATCTTGAGTCGCTGGGAAAAGACACACTTCTGACAAAAGAACCCGGTGGCTGGAAAGGCGGAGAAAAGCTGAGGGAAATGGTTCTCGGCGGCAGCCTGAAACACCCGTGGAGCGAGATATATCTTTTTATGCTTGACAGAGCGGAGCATATTGTGCGCGTAATAAAGCCCGCAGAGGCGGAGGGCAGAATTGTTGTATGCGAACGTTACCACGCTTCCACGGTAGCGTATCAGGTTTACGGAAGAGGAATGCCGGAAGAACCGCTTGACCTGCTTTTTAAGGTCTCGGAATTTCCTGTGCCTGATTTGACGATATTGCTTGACATGGAACCTGAAAAATCGATGAAGAGAGTAATAGGCAGAGGAAATCTTGACGCTTTTGAGCGTGAAGGGTGCGAATTTATGCAAAAAATACGCGAAGGTTATCTGAAACAGATGGAACGCGGCAGGAATCGCTGGGTCTGCATATCTGCGGATACATCGCCCGACGCTGTTTTTGACAAAATTGTTACTGTGCTGACGCAGAGAGGTGTTATTTAGTGGACGCTGATTTTGCGGCTCTCATAGAAAATTCGCAAGGCTGGCGCGAAATAGTGCTTGCAGTTGAGGCAGGGCGTCACCCTCAGGCTGTCGCGGCGCTTTTGCCATCGGTCGGTCAGGAATATTTTGCCAAGTGCTACGCGCAACTCATGCTTGGCAATGAAAAAGGCTGGAGCGAAGGAAAACATCCCGACCTCATTTTCGCGGGCTCTCCCGAAAAAGCGCCGTCGATTGAAGAATGCCGCAAGCTCAACGAAGAACTTGCGCTTCACCCTGTCACCGCAGAACGCCGGTTAGCAGTAATTTGGTCTGCTGACACGCTGTCGCCTGAGGCAGAAAACAGTCTGCTGAAATTAACGGAAGAACCTCCGGCAAACGCCTGTATCCTTTATGTTTTCAAAGAAGACAGGCTGCTTCCGACAATCAAAAGCCGTGTCTGGTCGATAAATATCGAACTGCCGACGGAGTTTTGCGCCGCGGTTAAACCGCCGCAAACTCCGTCAGAGTGGGCTGAATGGTTTGCGAAAAGTTCGACGGGCAAAAAAGGAGAAATCGATGCCGTATGGCTTGAAATGGAAGGCTGGATAAATTACTATATTGAACATAAGCAGTTCGGCAAAGCCTCAACGCTTGAGCTGCTGACAAAACAGTCGAAAAAGAAAAATATGTCGCTGTCGATGGTGCAGGATATTGCCTTCGCGGCGCTTCAGGAGGATATTTCTTGTGAACAAATATTTGGCAGTATTCGGTAAACCGAGATTTCTCGGCATATTCAGCAGTGAAACGGAGCTGGAAAAAGGCACGCAGATTGTGGTTGAGTCTGTTCGCGGCGAAGACATCGCGATAATACTCGGCACGCTGACGGAAGAACAGGAGACAAAATACCGCGCTCTGCAAAATACCATTGACAGAGGAGAGAACATTCCGAAAACAACGGAACCTGCAGTTACCAATCTTCGTTACCTTAGAACAGCAGGCACAGCGGAGCTGACCGAACAGGCAAATGCCCGCGCGGAAGAAAACGACATTCTCAAAAAAACAAAAGAAATAGAAATTCCGCATAATCTCGGCATTAAAATTACCGACGTTGAACTGCTCCCGAACAGACAGAAACTGTTTGTCTATTTCTCGTCAGAGCAGAGAGTTGATTTTCGCGCCTACGTGCGCGATCTTGCAAGAGAATTTCGAACACGCATAGAACTTCGGCAGATAGGAGTGCGCGACGAAGCAAAAATTGTCGGAGGGCTCGGTATGTGCGGTCACCGTTGCTGCTGCAGCTATTGGCTGCACCAGTTTGTCCCTGTCGGAATAAAAATGGTAAAAGAGCAGAATCTCGCTCTCAACCCGACGAAAATTTCAGGCATTTGCGGCAGACTGATGTGCTGTATGTGCTACGAACACAACGTTTACAGTGAGTTTTGGGAAGGATTGCCGGCGCCCGGAAGCAAATTTGCCGCAACAGAAGGCAGCGTGACAATAAACGGCATTGACATAGGCACAAAGGCGCTCAGGTGCTACATTCCCGGGCTTGGCGAAAAGCCTGTTGCCATAGACAAATTTGAAGAATTTAAGGCGGCAGTTGAGGCAGGAAAAACGTCGGCAGAGCTTGAAGAACTTATCACGGACAAAAAGAAGTACGATTTTGACGCGCTTGACATGAATATTTTCAAGGAGAGACGCAAAACTAACGGTAAAAACGAAAACGCTGAAACACAGGAAAATCAGCGCGGACAAAAGAAACGCTTTGGTTACCAAAGAGCGCAGAATGACGAAAATCATCAGAACAGCAGTCCGCGGCAGTGGCAGACTGAAGATAATGCGGAAGACGCGCAGGAAAACGGCGAAAGAAGAAAACATTTCCGCAATCACCGCCGCGGCGGCAAAAAACATCGCCCAAGATACAATTCGGACGACAGGGAAGAATAATGTTTGAAAAACTCCGCTTCAGCGGCAACAGATGGATACAGGGCATAGCAAACGTCTTTTCAGACGAACCTGTGAACGATGATTTCTGGGACGAGCTTGAAGAAACGCTTATAACCGGAGATGTCGGTATAGAAAGCTCCTGCGCGCTGATCGATACGCTGAAAAAACTGTGTGTGGAAAAAAGAATTTCAAACCGCACAGAGTTAAAAAAACTCTTTGCCGATCTGCTCTGTGACAAACTTGCGGCTCTGCCGGATACAGGGTGTCCCCTCAGACTTGACGCAAAACCTGCGGTTGTACTGCTTATCGGCGTGAATGGCAGCGGAAAAACAACAACGGCGGGAAAACTTGCCTCACAGCTCAAGTCGCAGGGCAAAAAAGTCATACTTGCTGCCTGTGACACTTTCCGCGCGGCGGCGATAGAGCAGCTAAAAGCATGGGGAGAAAGAACAGACACAAAGGTAATCTCTCAGGCAGAAAACAGCGACCCCGCCGCAGTGCTTTTTGACGCGGTAAATTCCGCAAAAGCGTGCGGCGCAGACGTAATAATCGCCGACACAGCGGGCAGACTTCACACAAAGTCAAACCTGATGGAAGAATTAAACAAAATATTCCGCGTGGTAAAAAGAGAAACAGGCAACGACCCTGCCGAAGTGCTGATAATTCTTGACGCTGTGACAGGGCAGAATGCCTTTGTGCAGGCGGAAAGCTTTGGCAAATGTATGCCGATAACAGGTGTTGTCCTGACTAAATACGACAACAGTTCAAAAGGCGGCATAGTGCTTTCAATAGCGGACAAACTGAAGCTGCCCGTAAGATACATAGGACTCGGCGAAGCTGTTGAAGACCTTGCGCTGTTTGACGCAAAAGCCTTTACCGAGGCGTTGCTGAATGGCTGACACAATCCTTCACGACTGCGAAGGAAGACACGCGCGCGACCCGCTTGTCAAAAAAATAGCGGCGCTGCTTGTACCGCACGGCAACAGAGAAATATTTGACACAACGCTGCAAATGCTTGCCGGAGTATGGGGTGAGCCGGAAAAAATCAGCCCCCTTTATCCGTTTACCTGGACGAGCTATTACGAAGACATAGCGCCGGAACTTGACCGCTGTTTTCTTTCCTATCCCGGACTTTATCCGATGTCAAAACTGCCCGACTGGAAAGTTGCGAGCTGCGCGGCAGAGAAAATGACAGGCGCTTCCCGCAGAGTAAACATAGACCCGGGTACAATAGACGGCGCACGGCTGCTGCTTGCATCGACAAAAGGACAGGCGCACAGAATCTATATGCGCGACGGCATATTTGCAGAAGTCACGCTATGCCGCAGAAAAGGGCGTTGGGAACATTTTTTCTACACCTTCCCTGACTTTGCAAGCGGAGTATATGACAAATGGCTTGAAGAAATCAGAGAAGACTGGAAAAAACTGCAAACGGAGGCAAAATAAATGATTCCGAGATACGAAGTTGAAGAAATTACAAAAATCTGGAGTGACGAAAACAAATTCCGCCACTGGCTTGACGTGGAACTTGCAGTCTGCCGCGCATGGAACGAAAAGGGCGTAATTCCTGACGAAGACTTCAGAAATATAGTCGAAAAAGCAGACTTTGATGTTGACAGAATACATGAAATAGAAGCCGAAGTACGCCACGACATGATAGCCTTTAACAGCGCTGTGGCAGAAAGAGTCGGAGAATCGGGACGTTTTATACACCTCGGACTGACCAGCAGCGACGTTATAGACACAGCTTCGTCGCTCCTTTTGTGCGAAAGCCTTGACGTTACTATAGAAAACCTTAAAAAACTGCAAAAATCAGTCGGCGAAAAAGCTGCAGAATACAAAAAAGTCCCTTGCGCCGGCAGAACGCACGGCATACACGCTGAGCCGACAACCTTCGGACTTAAGCTCCTCAACCACTACTCGCAGCTCGGACGCGATATAAAAAGACTTGCCCAAACGCGCGAAGAGATGAAAGTCGGTGCAATATCAGGCGCTGTTGGAAGCTATGCCAACTGCCCGCCCGAAATAGAAGCACGCGCCTGCGAGCTTCTCGGACTTTCCGCAGACCCTGTTTCAACACAGATAATACAAAGAGACCGCCACGCGCGCGTTCTCACAGATCTTGCGATAGCCGGTGCAGGTCTTGAACGCCTTGCGCTTGAAATACGCCATTTACAGCGCACAGAACTGCTTGAAGCGCTTGAACCGTTCCGCAAAGGACAAAAAGGTTCTTCAGCAATGCCACACAAAAAAAATCCCATACTCTGCGAAAGAGTATGCGGCATGGCTCGGCTGCTTCGCGGAAACGTCATACCAGCGCTTGACGATATAGCTCTGTGGCACGAACGCGACATCAGCCATTCCTCAGCAGAGCGCGTAATATGGCCGGATAGCTTCCACACAATAAATTATATGTGCAATACAATGCTCAAAATAATAAACAAACTGGTTGTCAATTCCGGTAAAATGAGAGAGAATATAGACATCACAAAAGGGCTCCTTTTCTCAGGCAGAGTCCTTGTTGAACTCGTAGAGCACGAAGGCATCGGCAGGGAAGAAGCGTATGCCATAGTGCAGGACAACGCCATGAACTGCTGGGAGACAAAAACACCGCTGCTTGAACTGCTTGCGAAAGACAAAAGAATAAAAAAGATGAACAAAGAAGATTTGTCGCGCTGCTTTGACTTAAATTTCTACATGAAACACGTTGACGAAATCTTTGCGCGATTCCCGGAGCTTTAGCTTTACATTTTTTACATAAACATAAAATTTTTACAACACGGAGGAGAGAAAAATGTCAGCACCCGACAGAAATATCGCACTTGAAATGGTAAGAGCAACAGAAGCAGCGGCAATGTCAGCGGCACGCTATATGGGCAGAGGCGACAAAAACGCAGTTGACGGCGCGGCGGTTGACGCAATGCGCTACATGCTGAATACCGTACACATGGACGGTATAGTAGTCATCGGTGAAGGCGAAAAAGACGAAGCGCCGATGCTTTTCAACGGAGAAAAACTGGGCACAGGCGCAGAGCCTCAGGTTGACATAGCCGTTGATCCGGTTGACGGAACACGCCTTACGGCACTCGGACTTCCGAATGCAGTCAGCGTTGTTGCATTTGCGGAAAGAGGCACAATGTACGACCCCAAGCATGTATTCTACATGAACAAAATAGCTACTGGCGCACAGTCAGGCTCAGCAATCAATATAGAAGCGACACCGGAAGAAAACGTCAAAGAAGTCGCGAAAGCACTCCATAAAACAGTTTCAGACGTTACAGTCTGCGTGCTTGACCGACCGCGCCACGACGAACTCATCAGACAGATACGTGCGGCAGGCGCGCGCATACGCCTCATCACAGACGGCGATGTTGCCGGATGTCTCTCCACCTGCAACCCGCAGTCAGGTATAGACCTCATGATGGGTATTGGAGGCTCACCTGAAGCCGTTATAACCTCCTGCGCGCTCAAATGCGCTGGCGGCAATATGCAGTGCAAATTGTGGCCGAGAAACGACGAAGAAAAAAGAAAATGCGACGAAGCCGGCATGGACTACAAAAAAGTCCTCACACTCAACGACCTCGTTGCCACAGACAACGTATTCTTCGCAGCGACAGGCGTAACAGACGGTGACTGGCTTAAAGGCGTACGCTACACAGGACGCGGCATAGAAACACAGTCACTCGTCATGAGAGCAGAAAGCGGAACAATGCGCTACATCAACGCAATACACAACACCAAGAAACTCAACGAAATCAGCGGAGACAGATACAAAGCATAACCGGTAAAACATCACACAATCCGGCGGGAAAACGTCGGATTTTTTAATGCGAAACCCTCGCCTACACCCGTCATTTCACAATGCCCTATGCGAAATTTAGTCATTTTGAAATGGTCGTTTCTAAAATGCTGTGCAAAATGAGAGCGTTTGCCCACATGAAAAAGAAACCGCTTTTTGTCGTGTTATGAAAATTGGCGGCAAGATTTTTTTGCGGCAGAAATTTCAATTCAATGCCTAAACGCCGCAAAGTCTTGCCATTGCTGAATAAACGGCAATATTTTACTGTAAATATCAGTTGAGTATTGTTTTGAAAATCAACTAAAGTATTGTTGATATCAAAAAAACTCTCCGTTTTGCCGGAGAATTTTTTTTGTAGATGTTCTGTAATGTATGTTATTTTCCCGGTTCAGCTGTTGTAGGGTAGTATATTCTTAAATGTGTGACATTTTCAAGCGCTCTGTCTTGTCTTCCCGCTGTTTCCGGTACCTGCTGCCATTCGCCGCCGTTTATGCGGACAAGCAAAGGTGAGGTGCGCCCATAGGTTGACCACATATCCCAAAGCTGCTCGCCCTGTTCTCTGTTGACTCCGGGTGTAAAGCTGTTGTGATAAAGCGGAAACGTGCCGCTCATTTTTGATTTCCCGTCTTCAGGAGCAATAATGAGCCACTGTGTAAGAGTCCACGCCCCCTGCATCTCTGTTGAGGTGAGCGCGTGTTCCCACGGAATAATCTGAAAACCGCCTATTGTACCGTACTCAGAAGTGCTGTAGTCAATAACTCCGGGGTGATTTGCGCGGAGTCTGCCGCGTGTTTGGAATTTTGTTCCTTCAAAACGCCCTGTTCCTGCAAGCGGACGTAAAACACGTCCGGCGATTGTCCAGCCTTTTTCATCATACAGGAGCACTCTGCCGCCCGGACGGTTCTCAATTTCGACAAATACAGGAATTTTTGTATCCTGTACTTTTATAATCAGAGTTTCGCCTTTTTTGATAAATTCTTCTTTTGAGAGTTTTCTTTCGGCGCCGTCTGTATTTCTCAGCACAACTTCAGACCCTGTTTTTGGCGACCAAGCGCCGAAACAGCCTGTTCCCGCTTTAGCGGAGAGAATAAAAGATGTGCCTGCTTTTGCGGCAGGAGCAATTGTTTCCTGCGGAATTATGCTGATTGTTCTGCCTTTGCCTTTTTCAACGCCGACGAGAAGGTGCATGGCATTGACTGCAGAGGCACAGACTGCGCTTTCTTCTCCCCATGCGCTTGCTGTATATGCCGGATAACGTGTGCTGTGCGGTATTTTGATGACTTTACCAAGTTCAACCGGAAGTTGTCCGGCTCGTACAGCGACAACTTTTGCGCCTTCTTCGAAGGGTATGCGCAGTTCAAAATTGTCCGCAAGAAGCGGAGAAGCGGTCAGCGTTATTATCAGTGCAGCAATTGCTGTCAGGTGCAAATTTTTCATTTAGATACTTTCATGCTGCTGAAAATCTTTATGATCTCCTCTGTCTGTGACTATTTCAAATCCCTGTGCTTCGATGCTTTTTTTCAGTTCGTCAATATCTGTGTCGGCTTTGCCGTCGTATATGCTGTAGTTTGCCTTTGCTCTGTCGGGAGATATATTGGGCATTATGACATTTGCTCCCGCGGAAAACGCTGATATTCTGCTGTCTTCTGATATGCTGCCCAAAGCGGTAGTCGCAGGAATCATTGTATCGGGAAGCATTAAACGTACCATGCTTATGACACGCAGTGTGAGGTCGGCGCTTCCGTTGGGAAAATTCTTGAACGGCGTATCCTTGTGTGCTATAAAAGGACCTATGCCAACCATCTGAGGCTGAAAATTTTTCATAAATTTCAACTCTCCGACGATATCTTGAACAGTTTGGTAGGGTGTGTCAATCATAAATCCGGCGCCTGTCTGATAACCTGTTTCTTTTAGGTCGCTGAGGCACTGAAGACGTTTTTCGCAGGACATTGTAACAGGGTGCAGGCGTACATAATATTCAGGATTTGAAGTTTCCTGACGAAGAAGATATCTGTCGGCTCCTGCTTCAAAAAAACGCTGATAGCTTTGTTTTGTTTTTTCACCGAGTGAAAGTGTGACTGCGCAGTCTGAAAACCGCGTTTTTATTGAAATTATTATATCGCAGACTATGTCATCGGTGTAGAATTTGTCTTCGCCGCTTTGCAGTACGAAAGTCCTGATACCTTTTGAATATCCATAGTCGCAGCTTGCGAGGATTTCGTCTTTTGTAAGTCTGTAACGGTCAAGTTTTTTGTTGCCTTTTCTGAGTCCGCAGTAAAAACAGTCGTTTTTACAGTAATTTGAAAATTCTATAATTCCGCGAAGATAAATCTTATTGCCGAAACGCTCTTTTGTGACTTCGTTGGCAGCAGAGTAGAGGATGGTATGAAAGTCAGGATTTTCGCAGGAAAGCAAAGCTTTATAGTCTCTGTTGTATTCCAGAGAACCGGTCTGTTTCAGTTGTTTGACAAGAGCAATAAGATCGCTGATACTGTATTCTAAGTCCATTGTAATACCTCGTTGGTGCGAGAGAGGGGACTTGAACCCCTACGCCGAAGGCACAAGATCCTAAGTCTTGCGTGTATACCAGTTTCACCACTCTCGCACATTACACATTAAATTTTACCCTTGTTTTCATAATACTGCAAGAATTTATATTTTGTGATAGTATTAAATGCAGAAAGGGCAGAGCTTCACAGGCATAGAAGCTCGGCTGAGGACTGACAGTTTTTGAGGTGCAAACGTGATTAAAGGCATAGGAATTGATTTGTGCAGTATAAGCAGAATGAAGTCTGCCGTTGAAAAAAAAGGCTTTGCAGAAAGAGTATTTTCTGCTGAGGAAATTGAATATGCCGAAAAATCCGCATACCCCGAAGAACACTACGCCGCTTCCTTTGCCGCGCGTGAAGCGCTTGCTAAGGCTTTGAAATGCGGACTGTGGAAACTCGGAGTAAATGCCGTTTCTGTCAGAAGAACGGAAAACGGTCCTGAATTTGTATTTGAAGAACAGCTGCCTGAAGGAATATCCAAGGTTTTTCTTTCAATTTCCCATGAGGATAACTGTGCGGCGGCGTTTGTTGTTGCAGAAGGTGAATAGATGAATAATCTTACAGAATACGGCAAAGAAAGACTGCGTGAAATGCTTCCCGTACTATCCGACGATATTCACAAAGGAAATCGCGGGGGAGTTTTCGTTTGCGGCGGCAGTTTTAATTATAGAGGCGCACCTCTGCTTGCTGCCCTTGGCGCGCTTCGCGCGGGTGCCGGTTACGTTGTGCTTGCTGTTCCGGATTTTATGGCAGAAAGCGCTGCTTCTTTTTTGCCTGAGGCAATTATTGCGCCTGTTAAGAGTCTGGACGGTGTTTTGTGCGCTGAGTCGCTGTTCAGAACTGTAAATCAATGGGATAAACGCTGTGACGCAGCAATTTTCGGCCCCGGAATAAGCCGTGCCGAAAGACTTGGCAAAACGGCCATTAAGTTTATCGAATGTTGCTCAAAGCCGCTTATTCTTGACGCTGACGCGCTTTGGTTTTTGAATGAACTTTCTTTGGCGCGCAGAGACAATGTTGCCGTTACGCCCCACGCAGGCGAAGCTGCACATCTTCTTTCAATTACGGCTGACGAAGTGCAAGCCGACAGAGAAAAGAGTTGTGCTATGCTTTCTGCGAGATTTGGCGCGGCGCTGCTGAAGGGTAAAAATACACTTGTCAGCCGCGGAAAAGAAATGCGCAAAATTATGGCAGGTTCTGCTGCTTTGGCAATTCCGGGCTCCGGAGATGTTTTGAGCGGTATAATCAGTGCGTTTACAGCGTCGGGAATGAATATTTTTGATGCGTTAACAGCCGGTGCCCTTGCGCATGCTGGCGCAGGGGAAGTGCTTGAAGCAAAGTACGGTCTTCGCGGAGCTCTTGCACGTGAAATAGCTGAGGTGCTGCCCAGTGTGCTCAAGTAAACTGCAGCTGACAAGCGAAAGCGAACATAAGACGTTTGAAATCGGAAAACGCATTGGCAGTCTTGCTTACGGCGGACTTGTCATTTTGCTTTACGGAGGTCTTGGCATGGGAAAAACGAGACTTACGCAAGGTATAGGAAATGCGCTTGGAGCAAACAAAATCAAAAGTCCTACCTTCATCCTCATAAACGAATACAACACGCAGCCGCCGCTAATTCATGCAGACCTTTACAGACTGGAAACAGAACGCGAAGTGGACAGCCTTGCCCTTGAAGATTATCTTGACGACGACTGTCTGCTCGTTGTCGAATGGGCAGAGCGCTGGAAAAATATTCCTGTCAGCAACGTGCTAAAAATCACTTTTGAACAAACAGAAAAAACTAATCGCTGTTTAACGCTTGAGGCTGTCGGAGACAGAGCTCAAGAACTTTTGCGCGGACTTGCAAAATAAAGGTAACATACAATGATAATACTCGGAATCGATACAACAACAAAATGGACATGTGCAGCAGTGAGCGAAAATGGGCAGGTAATTGCGCACGCTGAACAGATGCTTGGAAAAAAACAGTCTGAAGCACTGCCTGAGGTCGTTGACAATGTTCTGAGAGCAGCAGACAAAACGCTTTGCGGCATAAATTATATTTGCACAGCAACAGGTCCCGGCTACTACACAGGCATCCGTACCGGAACAGCTTATGCGGCTGCGCTTGCTAAGGCGGCAGGTAAAAGGGTAATTCAGGTGTCAACGCTTGAAACGCTTGCGTTTGATTTTTGTAAAAATGACGGCATTTACGCTCCTATGCTTAAAGCACGCGGTGATGCCGTTTATGCCGCGGTTTACAGAACTGAAAACGGAAATACAATGGTACTGATAGAACCTTGTTTTATTGAAGCCGCAGATCTTGCGCTACAACTTAACGAACTGTCCGCGGCAGTTCTGATTGGTTCTGATGTACACTTGTATGAACAACTGACGGCACTTGCCAACGTAAAAGCAGAACGTGAGTATGCGCCTGACGGTGTCATTGCGCTTATAGGTGAAAAATATGTCCAAGCAGCCGTGTCTCCGGAAGAAGTACGCGGAAATTATCTGAGAGAGCCTGATATTGGTCCCTCTAAAGGTAAATAATATGCAGCAGGGCGATATTTTAGAAATAAGCATAACCGGGCTTAACAACGAAGGCGAAGGCATTGCGCGTGTCGGCGAAAATGAGTTTGTCCTGTTTGTTCCCGATGCACTGCCCGGCGAAAAAGTTTCGGCAAGAATTGTGACTCTCAAGAAAAAATATGGCATTGCAAAGGTACTGAAACACTTTAACAATTCTCCTGACAGAATTAAACCTCGTTGCGCCGATTTCGGAAAATGCGGCGGCTGCCAGCTGCAGCATATAAATTACGCGGCACAGCTGAAACTCAAAACACGAACTGTTTATGACGCTCTTTCACGCATAGGCGGAATTGAAAATCCGCCTGTTTCTGACTGTACTGCATCTCCTTCCCAATGGCACTACAGAAACAAGGCAGCCCTTCCTGCGCAGAAAGATTTCAGAAGTCGTTTCAAACTGGGCTTTTACAAAAAACGCAGTCACGATGTGGTGGAATTTAATGCGTGTCCCGTGCTTTTCCCGGAACTTGAACGCGAAATACTTACCCTCAAACAATTTTTTGAAGACAGAAAAATCAACGGCTACGACGAAAAACAGCCGAAAAACGCCGGTAACTTTATCCGTCACATTGTATTGCGCTTTGCAAAATTCAGCGGAGAATCACTTGGAAGTGTTGTAGTCAATCGTCTTCCGAACGAAAAAGAGAAGGCGCTGCTTGCAGCAGTTGAATGTAATTCAAGCCTTAACGGGCTTGTACTGAATAAAAACGATGTGCAGGGTAACTTTATCTGGGGCGGAGTATTCCGCCGCATATTCGGCAGACAGGAACTCACAGAAACGCTTGGCAAGTATAGATTTGTATCTGAAATTTCTTCATTCTTCCAAATAAACAGTGAACAGACTTTGAATTTGTACAAGTATGCGGCTGAAAAAGCTAAAGAGTGCCGTGCGGAAAATATACTTGAGCTTTATGCGGGCACAGGCACTTTAAGTTGTTTTCTTGCGGAAAACGCGAAAAAAGTTACCGCGGTTGAAAGCTGGCGCGCGGCATCAAAATATATCGCGCGTAACGCTAAACTGAATAATCTTGATAATATCGCTGTTTATGAAGATACAGCTGAAAAAATATCAACAGAGCTTTCAGACGAAAAATTCGATACTGTTGTGCTTGACCCTCCG
>JAZRZG010000007.1:0-1598 GCA_045601305.1 Synergistaceae bacterium | reverse complement strand
AAAGAATTTGTAAAAATGGAAACAGCTGACACTGCGAAACCGCATGACAGCTGTTTTTTTGTCCTGTTTCAAAAACGGCGCTGTTTCCAAAAAACGCGCTTTTTGCAAGATATTTAAGTAGGGAAGGGTGACAGATTTCTCAAAAACATTTTCAGAAAGGCAGGTGAAGAAACATGGCAAGTTTTGCAAACGAAAGTACAAGCATGAAATTCAGCCTTACGGTTGATGACGCGAAGAAAGACGTATAAAAAAGCTTCTCTAAACGCCGTCAGCGAACAGCCGACAGCCGACAGCAGTGCATAGCACCATTGCCGGCGACCGACGACCGACGACTGGCGACGTAAATCATTTGTCATTGTTTTTTTAAGTCATGCGGGAGACACACGCAAGAAGAAATTTTGTGATTTTCGCAAAAAATGTTTGACAACGGCGATTATGCTGTATAATATGCTGAAAGGCGGAGAATATTCCGTCAGTTTTGCTCGGAAGAAAGGCAGGTGCGGCAGATTGGCATCCAGCAGGGAAATCATAAAGCTTCTGGAAGCTGACGGATGGTTTTACATAGGTTCCCGCGGAGACCACTGCTATTTCAAGCACGAAAAGAAAAGCGGCAAAATAACAGTTCCGCACCCGCAAAAAGACCTGAAACGCACGATCGTCAAAGCGATATTAAAACAGGCTGGTATAGACAGGGAGGGATAGTCGGTGAAAATTGAAAGAAGTCAGAAAATGACACAAGACCTTAGAACATATCCTGCGTTGATATCAAGAGAAGACAACGCCTATTGTGTTGTATTCCCTGACCTTCCCTGCTGCCTGACGCAGGCGGACACGCTTGAAGGCGCTTTGGTTCAGGCAAAAGACGCGCTTGCCGGCTGGCTTTGGTACTCGGAAAAAGACGGGGACACAATCCCTGCCCCGACGGACATAAGCGAAATGAAAATGCAGAGCGGGCAGATATCTGCGCTCATTTCAGTAAGACCGGACGCGGTCAGAGAAGAGGAAAAAGCACGTTGCACGTGCATTGCCGAACCTGCGGCATTTCGCACGGCGCAGCCGTCTGAAACACTGTAACCGGCATCTGAAAATTCAGTATTGCCATTGTTTTTTATGGTAATTGTTTCTTTTGGCAGTTGTATTTTATCGTAATTGAATTTTTTGGAAGAAGGGGTAGAAATGCTTAACAAAAAGTCTGTTTTTAACGCATTAGCCAACGACAGACGACTGCCGTCCGGCGACCGTTCCAACGCTTTTGCCGACAACTGTCAGCCAACAGCCGACAGCGGCTTGCAAGCAAGCAAGGTCTCTCCTTCTAAGGAGGCTTCCTGTTTCTTTTCTCCTCTCCTTAAACTCCAAACTTATTCAAACCCTTATTTTCCCAAAACAAACACAGACGGTTCTGCGGGAATAAATTTGCAAACTTAACGGCGTGACAAACCACGGCGGAATTTTTGTTGTCATAAATCAGGTTACAGAAACAGAAACACAAAATTATACGAGGAGGAAACACAATGACACACAGAAACATCAGGAAGTTAGCGGCAGTACTAATGCTCGTATCGTTCATCTTCGCTACGGTCTCGCCTGCGATGGCGGCT
>JAZRZG010000006.1:0-9569 GCA_045601305.1 Synergistaceae bacterium | reverse complement strand
CCTCCGCGGAGTCAAACGTTCGTTTGGCTGATATTGTCAGTATAAGACTTCCGCAAGTCTCCGAACGTTCGGGAGTTCGCCCGCAAGCAAGGCATATAAAATTTGTTTCTTGCCCCTACATATACAAAAACGATTTTTCTTGTCAAATTGGCAACCTATTTTTGAAAAAAACTGAAAAAATGTTGCCTCAATAAAAAATCAGCGGGTTTCCGCTGATTTTTTATTCGTCTTACGCTTCCGTTTCTTCAGACGGAGTTTCGGTTATGACAACTTCTTCCGTCTGTTCTGTCGTTTTTTCCGTTTTTTTAATCTCAGAATCTTCTTCCCACGGATATCCGAGCAACTCTGCAAGCTCCATGCCCTCAAGCACTTCTTTATCAATCAGCCGCAATGTGATTTCGTCAAGGATTTCGTCATTTTCTTCAAGTATCTTCCGCGCCTTTTTGAAACATTCGTCGATTATGCGGCGAACTTCCTTGTCAATTTCGTAAGCGACTTCTCCGCTGTAATTTTTACTTTCGTCTGCAAAGTCACGGCCGAGGAACACTTCGTGCTGTTTCTGTCCGAGAACTACAAGTCCCAATTTGTCGCTCATTCCGTAGCGCATCACCATTTCGCGCGCTGTCTGTGTCGCTCTTTCAAGGTCGTTTGAAGCGCCTGTGGTGACATCGTCGAATTTAAGGCTTTCAGCGCATCGTCCGCCGAGCAGTGTCGTAATCTCGTTCAGCAAGTCATTTTTGCGGACGTGAACTCTGTCTTCTTCCGGTATCTGCCAAGTAAGTCCGAGCGCTCTGCCGCGCGGTATAATCGAAACCTTGTGAACCTTTGTCGCACCTTCGAGTTTGCTTGCGACAACGGCGTGCCCCGCTTCATGGCAGGCGGTAATCTTTTTGTCCTTTTCCGTAAGCACAAAACTCTTGCGTTCAGGACCTGCTATAACTTTGTCTATCGCCTCTTCAAATTCCGGCATTTCTATCATTTCCTTGCCGTGCCTTGCTGCAAGAAGAGCCGCTTCATTTGTTATGTTTTCAAGATCGGCGCCAACAAATCCCGGGGTGCGTTTTGCGATAACAGACATATCGACGCTTTCGGCAACCTTTTTGTTTTTAATGTGAACCTTGAGAATTGCTTCGCGCCCCTTGACATCTGGTCTGTCAACAACAATCTGTCTGTCGAAACGTCCTGAGCGTAGCAGCGCAGGGTCAAGCACGTCTGCGCGGTTTGTAGCGGCGATAACTATAATTCCCGAATTATCCTCAAAACCATCCATTTCTATAAGCAGCTGGTTGAGTGTCTGTTCTCTTTCGTCATGACCTCCGCCAAGTCCTGTGCCTCTCTGGCGGCCTACCGCGTCTATTTCGTCTATAAAGATTATGCACGGGTGCATTTTGTGCGCCTGTTCAAACATATCGCGGACTCGCGCTGCGCCGACGCCGACAAACATTTCAACGAAATCAGAGCCGCTTATGCTGAAGAAAGGCACCTCTGCCTCTCCTGCGCATGCGCGCGCAAGCAGCGTTTTGCCTGTTCCCGGGGAACCCAAAAGCAAAATTCCCTTTGGAACACGTGCGCCGAGTTTTGCAAAACGCTCGGGATTTTTCAGGAACTCTACGACTTCGTGAAGTTCCTCCTTTGCCTCGTCACACCCTGCTACGTCGTCAAACTTGACTTTCTTGCGGTTGTCGAGGAACATTTTGGCTTTGCTTTTGGCAAAATCCATCATTTTCCCGCCGCCCTGCATACGGTTCATGAAGAAAATCCATACAACTATGAGAAGCAGCGTAGGAAGCAGCGACATAAGCAGCGCAGTGTACCAGCTGTCCGCTTTCGGCGGTATAACCTTGACTTCCACGCCCTTGTCCGCAAGCTTTGCCGGAAGAGTTTCTGCGTCAAGAATATCTGTTACGAACTCTTTTCCGTCGGCAAATTTTCCGGAAACGTGCTGCTCATGGTTAATTTCAACCGATTTTATCTTTCCGTCGGCGACGTTTTTAACCAGCTGGCTGTAGGTGAGTTCTACAACGCTGTTTTTCTTTGCGTCATCCTCGCCGGTGTTTATGAATATGTTGACGAGACTTACCGCAAGTACGATAAGTACAATATAAAGTCCTAAGTTTTTGATTTTTTTCAAAGTTCAAACCTCTTTCTTAAACTATCCGATTGCCTTCACTGAGTAAAGTGAGTCGAGCTGACGGAATTTTTCCGCAACGTCAAGTCCATAGCCGACAACAAATTCGTCAGGGATAACAAAACCGATATATTTTGTTTCAACCTCTTTTTTGCGCCGCTCAGGCTTGTCAAAACAGACACATACATTAAGACTCTTCGGATTGCGGTCCTTGAGCAGTTTGATAAGATATGACAGAGAAAGCCCTGAGTCGATAATATCTTCAACTATAAGAACGTGTTTGCCTTCGATGGAGTTGCTGAGATCCTTGCGTATTTCAACCACGCCGCTGCTCGTTGTGCCGTTTCCGTAGGAGGAAATGACCATAAAATCAGGCCGCACGTCAACGTCCCTGCCTATTGCGCGAACCATGTCCGCAAGAAACACAAACGCGCCTGTAAGAACACAGATACAAACGAGTTCTTCTCCCTTGTAATCTTCTGCAATCTGCGCGCCGAGTTCTGCTATTCTTTTCTGCAGCTCTTCTTTGCTGATAAGCACCTTGTCAAGTCTGTAATCCATGAGTACACCTCAATTTTAATTTAATAAAATTCTTTGTAATGATACCACAATTAACTCAAAGCGTAAAAGCAAAATTACGGATTATCCATTCAAAATTCCGTGTCAAAATCAGTTTTTTAACATTTCTGTGTCTTTTCTGCGCCCCCAGAATATTCCGTCCTTCGTTCTGCACACTTCAACGTCAAGCGCCCATTGAAAACGCCAGCGCCCCTCGCTGCGGATTAAACGTATCAGCTCTTCCGTGCGTTTTCTGTCAAGTACGGGGAGATTTAGTTTTTTCCCCTGCATACGCAGCAGTTCCGCAAGTGACGCGTCAGAAATCCCGTCTGCAGCGTTTTTGCGCCATGCACAAAAAAGCGGCGCATGTTCAAATGATATTTCTTCAAGCAGTCTCTGTGCCTGTCTATTCCGCTCTGTTTTAATTTCCAGAGTCTGACGCGCAAGCCCTGCCATCGAAATTTCAAAGTTATCGTTCAGATTTACCTTAATCCACGGTACAAGTTCGTTTCTGATTTTGTTGCGTTTGTAAAGGTTTTCTGTGTTTGTTGAGTCCTCGCGCCATTCAATACCGTTTTCTTTCAGTATTTCGCGCAGTTCTTCCCGTCTGAAATCAATCAGCGGGCGCACAATTTTTCCGCGCACCTCCGGAATCCCGCACAAACCGTCAATTCCTGCGCCTCTGAACAGATTTAGCAGCTGAGTTTCCACAAGGTCATCCATATTGTGTCCGAGCGCGATAAAATCAGCTTTTTCCGCTTCTGCTACATCTTCAAAAAACTCATAGCGTATTCTGCGCGCCGTCATTTCAAACGATTCGCCTGTCTGCTTTTCTTCTTCTACGTTCACTCTTTTTACAAAGCAGGGAACGTCCCATTTTTTGCAAAGCGCCGCGACAAAAGCCGCGTCTTCGTGTGCTGCGCCGTTTCTTGTGCAGTGGTCAAGATGCGCGACCGAAATTTTTCCGCCGTAGAAATTTTTAAGCAGCCACAATAAAGCAACGGAATCGCCTCCGCCTGACACTGCCGCAAGAAGGGCGGTGCTTTCCGTCCATCCCTGCCGTTTTCCTGCCGCTTCAAATTTTTTCTTAAAATATAAAAGTTTTCTGTCCATGCTTCTTCGTCAAAAAATCCCGCCATGAAGCGGGAAAATCTGCTGTTCCTGCCAACGGCAAAATAATACCGCCGGATACAGTATAATGCAAGAAATTATTTAAGTTTTGAAATTGCGTCTTGTGTGAGGTCCTTGCCGCCAGTGACCACGTACTGCATATTGATGACAACTGTGCAGCCGCTTGCTTTTGCCGCCGCGTCCACTGCTCTGCTGACATCTTTGAAAATCGGCTGCATGAGAGCATTTTCTTTGTCAGCGACTTCCCTTGCTTTTTTACGGATTATCTGTTCTTTTGCCTCATCATCTTTTGCTTTTGCGACTTCGCTGTCAACCTCGGCCTCTTTTTTGTTGGCAAAATCCGCTATCTGTTTTTGAACGGAAGCAAATTTCGGATGAGATGACATAACCTGCGCAGGGTTGATGTAACCGACAAGTTCAGCCGCGCAGCAGACTGCGGGAACCGCGCAGACAACAACTGCGATTAAGACTGCTATGACTGATTTTTTCATTTTTATTTCCTCCTAACCTGATAAAAAGACTTCCGCACTGCCGCGGAAGTCATGTTTACTTATGGAGCGGAAAACGGGATTCGGACCCGCGACCTACGGCTTGGAAGGCCGTCGCTCTACCAACTGAGCTATTTCCGCATGTATCATGTCTCGCGACGGGGAGTATATTACAGCTAAAATCGCAAATAGTCAAGCAAAAAATGACTTAAACAGATAAACAACACAAATAAATTATAAAATTGGTCGGGACAGAGAGATTCGAACTCTCGACCCCATGCTCCCAAAGCATGTGCGCTAACCAGACTGCGCTATGTCCCGACAGCTTGAAGATTATAACATGAATTTAGAAATTATCGGTAATTTTTATCTCAGCAGCTGTCAAACGATAGAGTTTCTCAACGCTTGCGTTGAGTATGCACTCAATTTCAAGCGCAGTTGCCTTTTCCTCAGGCGGCAGATTTTTTTTACCATCGGCATAAACAGTAAGCAGCTGCCGCGCGCTGTTCGCAATCACGTCACGCAGTTTACAGGCGTTTTTCCGTGTGGGACTGATTTTCATAATCGGCATACGCGCAAGATCAGCAGGCTTCAGCTCGTAATATCCGTTGAGAAGCGCACCGGATTTTTGCCTGAACCAAAAATTCATCATGCGCGAATTCAAAAGTCCGAGCAGATAATAATCCTCGCTTGCTATAACCGATGTTTTATCGTTTGAATAAAGTCCGTTGCAGTCCATTGTGACTGAAACGCGATTGACAATCGTCGGACAGATGATTTTCGGCTGCGCGAGTTCTTCGTAATGTTTGAACGAACGCAGTTCCCACCAGTAATTTCCTCTGTCGCGTCTGTTCTCCGCAATGTTCTGAAAATTGCTGAGGTAAAGAGCCAGATCAAAATAGTTTTCTGCAAACCACTCTTCGCCGTCCTGTGTGCCTCTGTGTGCATCAGTGAAACCGCGCGGTATGCAGATAAGATATTTTTTTACAGCAGGCGCCGCATAGCGCTTAACATTTCTTCCTGACAAAAACGGCTTCAGCACCTCTGCGTATTTGGCATCCTTTGCAATAAGAACCTCTGCTTCTTCGCAGCTCATTGTAAACGCCTTGTTGCACCCTGTAAGAATACCTCTGAACAGCTTTTTTTTGCCGACGTATTCTTCAAGCGGCACGCCTCTGCTTTCTATTTTTGCAAGCAGAGCGCTGACCTCTGACGGCGCAAGTCTCCAACGGTCGGCAGAAAGCGCAGACGCGTCAAGTGTGCTGCTGTTTTCCTCGGCAAAACTTGCCAAGTCGGACACTGCGTTTTCTGTTTCCGAAGAGACAAATCGCACCTTGCCGGAAGCCGGCGAATTTTCAACCGTAATCAGCGACATCGACATATTTGTACCGTCAATAACCGGAATATTGCCGTAATCTACAATTTCAAGAACGTTTTTCCCTGTCAAAAATTCCCGCAGTCCGCGGCCGTAATCGTTGCGCATCCAGCGGTTTGAGGTAAGCAGACAGGCTGTGCCGCCCTCTTCGAGGAGACTGAACGAACGTTCAACGTAGTAGCAGTAAATATCGGCGTTCTGCTCGTTGCATTTGTAGTCTTCAAGCTCTTGTTTGATGAAGAAGAAATAATCCTGTTTCAAATGAGGCGGATTGGAAATGACCGCGTTGAAATGTCTTCTGCCGAACAGATCTTCAAACAGAATGCTTCCCCACACTATACGGTCATCAAATTCAGCGTCAGGAACATTAAGTCTCATTTCAAGCTTAAACGTTTCAACAGCGCCGCAGTCACAGTCTGTCACGCACAGAGAATTTTCAAGCAGATGTTTGAGAAAACGCTGCTCCGTGCGTTCAGGTCTGTGCGTGAAAAATTTATTCAGCCGCATACGAAGCGCCACAATTTTGTTTATAAGCGCATTCACCAGCTGACCATTGCCCACGGCAGGGTCACAGAAACGAATAGCGCGAAGCGACGCGTCAATAATACGCGCCTTTTCCCTAAGCCCTGAATCGTCAAAAAGCAGCTCATCTTTAGGCAGACAGGCATAAACCTCTCCCTCCGTAAGTTCGCAGTGCTTTTGCAGATATTCGCGCAGCAGCTTTTCGGTCATGTATTTAACAATATCAGCCGGAATTTCAAAAGCGCAGAAGCGCGGCGCGCGAACAAGCGCAGTCCGCCAGCCGTTTCCGTTCGCAGAAACCGCTGCGACAAACGCGGCGTCGCACTTTGTCTCAATCAAATGGCGGCAAATAAGCTCCGTCGCGCAGTCAAAAGCACCCTGCACGTTCACGTCCGTTGACAGCTGAAGCTGAATTACCTCAATGCGCGAATTTTCAGTTACGGAACTTCCGCAGCATTTGAACGAGGAGACAAAATCGCGTGCGCTCGGATGGATAAAAAGCCCCGATCGTATATAATTGTCCTGCGTGTTCAGCGAAGGCAGCACGGCACGGACAATATTCATAAATTTTTCGGCATCAAACTGCGACGTATGAGAAACCGCGCAGGAGACACAGAAATTGTCTTCTCTGAGCATTCAATCACCCTGAAATTTAATTTTGCATTAGGAAGATTACAACAGAAAAACAGATAATTGTCAATGACTGCGATAGAAAAATCTGCCCAAAATAACTAAAACAGCTATATAAGAGCGCAGACAAACAACCGTGCAGCTTAATGCGGCATAAAATACAGCATTCATCAGGCAGCCGTTCTGCCTACGCGTTCGTTAAATAAAATGCTTCTGTCAAAAAAACAGCTTATAACTATTTATCTGTGCGCCTGCTCGCCGGTACTCCTGTTATTTTCATCCCACCAAAACGGATCGCCCTCAATGGATTTGAAATCTCGGTACGTGACGTTCGCAGTCTGCCCGGGAATTGCCGTAACCTGTTTTCGTTCACAAAAATCCACGCGCAGACCGTAAACAGGAGTTTTGCAAAAACATACAGCAAGCGACGCGCAGAATTTTTCCGCAAACGCACGCTCACCCTCCGTCATGCTGCGCGTGCGGCGCAAAATGACATGAGACCCCGGCACTCCCTGAGCGTGAAACCAAATATCGTCCGGATTGGCAAACTTAAACGTAGCATAGCGATTGCCCTTTGCGGAAAGTCCGGCGACTATAATCGCGAAATCAAAATCAAACCGTTTGTGCGGCGGCAGCTCTGCAACACTCCTTTTTGGCTTTGCCCTTGTATCTTTAAGCCCTATCTCTCTGCCAAGCGCGTCAATTTCCTCTGTATCCTCAAGCGTCTGAACAAGCGCAAGCTGCTCATTCAGTTCATTCATTTCTCCCTGCACCTTGAAGAGCAGCGCTGCCGCTCTGTTCTGCGCAGAGGAAATCTTCTTGTATTTTGCGTACAGCTTCTCGGCATTTTTGGAAGGCGAAAGCGACGGATCAAGCATAATCGTAACACTTCTCTCCTGACCGTTTTCATCATAAGTTTTAATATCAGCCGCGCTGCCCTGTTTAATCTGCCACAAATTTGCAGTGATGAGATCTGCGCGCGCCTTGTACACTCCTGCGTCCTCACCGTTCAGCAGATTCATAATATCCGTGAGCTGACGCTCTCTGCGCGTAAGTTCATGCTTAATCCTGTCCGCCACTTTTTTTCTTGCCGCGTCGCGTTCACGGTTTAACATCGGTGCAAGCAGTTCTTCACGCCCAAGACGGTAATTTGCAAGCTGGCGCGCAAAATCCCCCAAAAGTTTAGGGTAAACCGTTATATATTTATCAACTGCCTGCGGCTTCATCGCAGAAGCGTCACAGAAAAAATCCTTAAGCTCAGCAGAAAGCTCGCCGCAGTTTTTATTCTCAACCGCATAACGAAATTTTTTGCCAAACCCGACAATCTCCGACAATTCAGCTTTGTCAGGATCGGCAAGCCAATCTTCAAGTGAGATGCCGCGAAACACAGGAGGCGCAACGTAAGGCTGCCCCGGCAGAACAGAACGATAGCGATTTTCAGAAGGGTGAATGTGCTTAGCGGCTTCAACAGTCACACGCCTGTCATCAAGCAGAATTAAATTGCTGTAACGCTCCATAATTTCAAAAACAAGAGAAAATTTTGAAACAAAGCCTGCGCCAACAGTCTTTGCAAAAGAGAATTCAAGAATTTTGTCGCGGTTAACCTGTGAAATGCTGACAAGCTCAGCCCCAGACAACTGACTTTTCAACAGATTGACAATAGGAGGCAGCTGCCGCAAAGAAGCAAGCAGCTTCTTTTTTTCGCTTTCAGACACAACGGCTGCCCCGCAGTACTGTGCATTCCAAGATAACAGCAGACAGTCGCGCATACCGGAAAAAGAAAGCATAACGCAAGAATCACTGCCCTCTGCCCTAAACAGACGACGCCCCTCAAGACATTTCAGCTGTTCACTCCAAAACCAGACGAGTTCAGGACCAAAAGACATCGCACACCCCACACAGTCATAATCAAATTCTCCAAATTCTCCAATACAGAAATATTATACAACATCGGCGATTGACAAAATCGGCAGTAATGGTATAAAATCTCTCGGTACATAATGGGGCTGTAGCTCAGCGGGAGAGCACCTCCCTCGCACGGAGGGGGTCGGGCGTTCAAATCGCCTCAGCTCCACCAGAAAATTCAAACCGGCTTAAGCCGGTTTTTAACATTTTAGACACAAATATATTTTTTTGATCCCACTTGCGTGAGAAATTTCATCCGACATACCTAAAATACGAAGTTACAGCAAACAATTTTCTAAACTTTTTTCTTTCTTGCCTCACTGAACCGTCTCAGATAAGACTTTTAGGCAACAGAGAAACATTTCAGCATAATAAGATGCAAAAGGCATTGTTAACGGACAAGAATTTTCAAAATTCTTTAAGAAATTTTTGCAACAGCCTTCAAAAATCGGAGGGCTGTCCGCATATTTATATATGGAGGGTGTTGTTAATTTTTGCAGAATTTTGTATTTTTTGTATCGAGCCGGTTGCTTTTTGTGCCGTCTCATTGCAGATTTATATATGGAGGGTGTTGTTAATAAAACCTAAATCAACCGTTTTCTGTTTTGCTTTCCTTGCTGCAAGGCAGGCAAAACAGAGCGCGGTTAAGGAATGGAGAGTCATTCCGCAGCTTTTGTCAATAATCACGGATCTGCCTGGCGAGGCATACAGGTTTGTGATTTTCGCCTGACTTAAGCTGTACAAATATCGCAATCAAACGCGCCGAGAGCGACTTTTGCGGCAAGCCGGCTGCTTTGTCAAGTAATGACATGACTCACTTCGGTAACGGTAT
>JAZRZG010000005.1:0-3238 GCA_045601305.1 Synergistaceae bacterium | reverse complement strand
CTTACGTAGGTATCGGTATATTCGTCCATTTCGCCGGTATGGTACTGGCTCAGGGCTTCTATTTCCTTTTCTTCGTCAGCGGTAGGCAGGCCCAGATACTTTTTGAGTTTCAGGGCGCAGTAGGCGTGCGCTAACGTTCCCTCTGCTGCATAGTCGCTGCCCGCGTCCTCTACGTTTATTTCCAGACGCGGGGCGGCTGTGCAATTCATCCAGCGGTGAGCCGCTGACGGGCTTAACAGTGCGTGTGCTCCCATAGCTTAAAACGGTAAATCGTCCTCTTTAATCTCGGTGCCATCTTCGCTGAGGCTAAGGTTATCGCACATAGCGATAAACTGGGCGCGGCTTGCGCTGTCCGGCAGCTGGCTAGGCTTCTCCTGTCCCTCTTTCCTGACTATCCAGCCTGCGTAGTCCTTAAACTTTTCGGTTAGCGCAGTATGAAACTTAACGCGTCCCTCGGTCTTGCTGTTTTTATAGTCTGCGCCCTCTATCCTGATACGGGCACGGTCCATAGCGGCGCGTACGTCCTCGGTAGTGTACTCTTTCTGGGCAGCTGGCGCAGGGGCGGGCTTTTCCGGCTCTGCGGGTTTCTGTTCTGCTGCGGCAGGTGCAGCCTCAACGGGCGCGGGTTGTTCTGTCTGGGCGGGTGTTTCCACTGGGCGAAGCCTCAGCGGTGGCAGGTTTGACAGACGGCTAAGAATATCGCCCAGTTCCTTTGATACTCCCAGCGTTACGTTTACCTGCAAACTGAAATTAATAGGGTCCATCTGTAAAAGTGTTTTAGGATTGTTTATTAAAGTTTACCAGCTCTGGTATAGTCCCTTTGGCTTCCCAGCGCTTATAGAGTTTCCAGTACAGGTATCCGGCGCAGATAGCCAGCACCTTTGAGGATACCACGATATAGACAAACGTAGCGGCGGGCAGCTGCTTTGTGTCGTCTACGTCCAGCAAAAGCAGCACAGAGCAAAGCCCTGCTACGATAAACAGTACCCAGTAGCGGTAATTCGATACTACGGCCTTAGCCTTTTTCAGAAAGTCTTTCATTTTGTTTTAGGGGCTTTGATTAGGTTAAACGTAAAGCCTGCACGCTGGGCGTGGTATACCAGCGTACGAAAGCCTATAAACTGCGATATTCTAACGCCTGTATTATCCTTAGGCGTGTCCTCGGTTGGTGCCATATTCGCCACCAGCCAGCTTTTGAGCGCGTCCGTGGTATTTTCCACGGTGTTTACGTAGTTGCCGTATCTGCGTATCTCGATAACGCGCCCGGCCTTTACGCCTATCTCGCGGGTAATGTCTGTAGCCATAATTACAAGTATTCTATAGTTTCCACGTTTTTAACGCAGATTTGTTTTCTATTTTGTCCCTGTATATAGTTGTTCCACGCTATGCAAAGGGCTTTAGCTTTATCATCCCCTGTCCGGTATTCTTTGTTTTGGAGCCTTTTTCTGAGCACGTCTATTACGTCATTTTGTGCGAAAGTTTCGCGGTCTCCGTAGATAGCCAAAGCATTAAAAAAGCTTTCTATTTTGCTGAAAGGGTGTTTTCTTTCCTGCCATAAATACATTATTATAGAGCCGTATTCTTTGGCGGTAAATAAATGCCTGTTTGCTCTGTATAACTTTTGGGCGTAGTTTCTTACTTTATCAAACTGTTCCGGTCTTTCTTTGTAGGCCGCTGCCAAATCATCCATAGAAAGCCGGGTAGTATACCTAGCGCGTTTAATTAAAGGGTTCGCGCCCTTTTTCATATTCTCATACCCCATTACTAACGCACTCGTATTTGTAGGCTCAGGTATTCCCAAAATCTTGAATACGTCGCTACTGTTTCTAGGCTTTCCGGTATCTATTGTCGCAAAAGCTTTGTGGTCTACCCCACTCACTACCAAAGTCTCAAAAGGTTTTTTACTGACTTCGCAGGCTCTTAATCTGTGCTGCCCGTCTAGTAAATAGCCGTTTTCGTCCAAAACGATAGCGCAGCCATTTAGTTTCCATTCTCCTTTAGCCATCTGCTCTGCGTAATACGTTACGCGGTCTTTGCTAATACCCCTGTTTCCGATATTTCGGCCCAGATAATAAGTAGCCTTTTCGGGTGTAATTACCTCTATGGTAATTTCAATGTTTGTTTTGTTAAAAATTTTCATAATATTTTACATTTATCGTCTCCCTGAATACGCAGGGCCGTTTTTATGGTTATAGTCTTACGCGTCTATCTGGTTAGCAAATTCCGTCTGGAGCGTGTAGAGGATATTAGACCAGTCCCGTATAGTAACGTCTGTAAAACGTCCTACGGTGCGGCCCTCTACCACGGCCTCGCAGTGGCTGTCCGATTTATAGAGTTTCAGGGATACTTTGCCGCCCTTAAATTCTTGGAGTATAATACCCTCGGTCTCTAGGTGGCGTGTCTCGCAGTTAGGGATAAAGCCTGCGGGTGCTTCTTTCAGTACTAAATTTGTCATAATCGTATATCGTTTATCGTCTCCCGGAAAACGCCGGGCCGGTGGTTATTCTGTCTTTGCTACGATACTGAGGCGTATACCGTCTGGAAATCGGAAAGCCTTATTAAAAAGCGTTTGGCAGCGCGCGGGCAGATTTATATAGCTGCTGTGCCATTCGTCAAATAATAGGCAGTGGCCCTTACCGCCGTTAGCCTGCATACTGGTAGAACCGCTGTAGAAAAATTCGCAGGTGCCACAGCTGCCCGGCTTCTCGTAGAATTTGTGACCGTTAATAATTACCATAGCGTCTGTTATAAATAGCAGGCTTCCCAGCATTTGAGGATTTGCCTACCGGTGGTAAACTTTGACCTGCCAGCCTTACGGATTTGGAAATATATACAGCCGTCCTTTTCCCAGCGTCTAATAGTGTGGCGCTCTACGCCCAGCACCTCTGCCGCCTCTCTCTGGCTGTATCGCCTGTCCGGTTCTACTGTGGGTCTAAACGGTGTCACAGGCGGGTAACAGTAAGGGTTAAACCGTCAGTCTTGCAGCTGAATTTTACGCCTATCAGCTTCTGCATATCGTAGGCGGTATTCTTCTGGCTTGCCAAATCGTAACCGTCCTTACAGATAACGGTTAGCGTCTCATTCTCTTTTAGCGCCCTTAGACGCTCGCGGGTTACTTTCTCTGTCATCTTGCGTTTTTTGTTACTTGGTTGGTTGGTACTTTAGAAAAACTGCCTATATTTGCAGTTAGATTGCTATTGAAAACCGGCTAAATAGTCGGCAGTCTTTCTTTGTACCT
>JAZRZG010000004.1:0-15252 GCA_045601305.1 Synergistaceae bacterium | reverse complement strand
TGCCAAAAATCCGTCTTGTATATATGGGAGGCGAGAGAGAAATGAATATGAAAGACGGGAGTATAGGAGACGGGAGTATAGGAGACGGGAGTAAAGGAGACGGGGGTATAGGAGACGAGGGTATGAAAGTTGTTAGTCGTTGGTCATTAGTCGTTTGTCGTTAGTATAAAAACACGGGGGTAAAGAAGCAATGAAGAATGAAAAATGAAAAATGAACTTCAAACGTCCGCTTCAGCGGACACCACAATTGGTAATTGGTACTTGGTAATTGGTAATTTGTTTTCTGCCGTCAGCTGTCAGCGGCGCGAAGTGCGTTCTTGTCGTCGGTCGTTAGTCGTTTGTCGTTAGTATAAAAACACGGGGGTAAAGAAGCAATGAAGAATGAAGAATGAAGAATGAACTGGAAACGGTAAGCAGATTGTAGCATGTAGGAGGTAGAAAGTAGTGGGTAGGAATGTACTGTCGCTGCGCTCCGTACTCAAGCGGGAATTGCACGGTAAAACGTTTGCCTCTCTGAGTTCGGCATAGGCGGGCAATTCACACACCGCTTTCGTAGGTAGAAAGTAGAAAAACCTACCACCTACAAGCGAGGTACGAGCGCCCTACCGCCTACAACCTACAAACTAAACAAGCGCTGTTTTTGAATAACACAGAAGAAATTTCATCAAATCCGAAAAAGTGCTTGACATTTGGCGAAAAAGATTTAGTATAGTTGCTAAGTGGGAAAAAGTATGCCCATTTTTAGGCGCATAAACAGAAAAAATAAACCGAAGTTCAAAAAATTGGACTGTGGGGGCAAAGAAAATGGAGACAGACTGCTATGTATCACAAACAGTGCATATACAATCCGTTGTGTATTAGCGTGAGTTTATCTGCTTTTTCAGGGCAAGACAGGAACTCCCTGCCTTCCTGTCTGTTGCTGAACTAAAGTTTATTTTGGGCTTGCAATGTAGAAAGTAGGAAGTAGCAGGTAGAAAGTAGGAAGTAGCAGGTAGCAGGTAGTAGGTAGAAAGTAGGAAGTAGAAAAACCTACCACCTACAGCCTACCGCCTACAAGCGAGGTACGAGCGCCCTACAATCTACAACCTACAACCTACAAGCGAGGTACGAGCGCCCTACAAGCTACAACCTACAAACTACAAGCGAGGTACGAGCGCCCTACAAACTACAAACTAAGAATTTTTTAATCATTTCAAAATAAAAGAAAGACGGTGGTCAGCAATGAATTTGAGAACCGGACACAAGACAGGAAAGAGACTGTTCAAGGCGGCGGCGGCGATATGCGCGGCGGTAATGCTGCTTTCGCCGTGCGCGGCGTTTGCAGACGGCTTTTCCTCCGCAATCTACTACGGCATCCCCGACTTCAAGACAGCCGAAGCGACCGGCCATTACGGCTGCGCGTCAACCATCTACTACGGCGGCTACTGGCAGCACGTCAGCGTACGTTCCAGCCTGGATCAAGACCAGCACCAGTTCCACTTTGAGGGGATACCGTTCAAAATCCTCTCAGACCAAGAGGTTGACGCAAACGGCAAAAAGACGCTGACGCTGTTTGCGGAAAATCTGCTGTTCGGTTCCACCTACAACACGCGTGACAGCAGCACCGGTCTCTACGGGCGTTACGGGCAGCAGATAACCAGCCACGATTCCAACAAATGGGCATTTGAGCGGGTCAACCTTTCCACCGGCGAAACAGAGATAATTTCCTCCGACATACGCACGGCGCTGAACAACAGAACGAAAACACAAACGACAGCGAACCCCACCCCGGGCTCCGGCGGAGGAGATTTGGGCGTGGATTTAAAAGTTGACAGCTGGGGCGGCTTTGCCGGAGACGCGTTCAGCGACACCGAATACGCGGCGATAGCGACAATGAACGTAAACAACAGTTACTATGACGGCACCTCGCTGACCACAAAAGACAAGCTGTATCTGCTGACAATAGAGGATATACTGCCGGAAGGAATACATGTCCTCGGCGGCTATACAGTAGTGGGAACGGGAAAATACGGCTTCAACGGCAGGGTTGCCGAGCCTGCCGAAGGACCAAACCTTCCCGACAGCTTAAACGCCCGCCTGACGCAGGCGGCACAGGGATCAACAAAATGGTACGGTTCAGTTTACGGGCAGTATGAAAACTACAGAGATTCTGACCCCTGGGTCACCCGTTCGCAGCATCCTATATCCAGCGGAGAAGGCCGTGTTTGGGGAGTGACTCCGTACACTGAGGATATTAGTGCCATGAACGAATGGGGCTCCTACGGTGTGCGTCCCGCGCTCAACCTGTCGCTTGACGACCTCCCGATACTCTTCTTCACGGCAGCCGGAACGGTAGATTACACCAGCGGCAAATATCAGAACGAAAGCGGCGACAACAGATGGTACTACCCTGCCGAAGTTACGGGCGGCAAAAGCGCGCTCGGCGTCGGTGACGGCTTCAACCTCACAGGCAATGGAGAAGAAACAGGCTACGTAATGACGCTCAAAGCGCTGGGCGGCAAAGTGGCAGTGTACAACCCGCTCACAAGAATGAGTGAAGGCGATAAGTACCTCGGCAGGCCTGTCGTAAAAACCCTTTCCCTTGACGGAGAAGGCGCTTCAGGCGGCACCTTCTACCGAGTGGCGACAACGACAGACGCGGCAGCGGGAACGACAGCCGGAGAAATTCTGCCCGAAACGCAGGACCACGACAGCCTCTACATTTCCGGCTTCATAGGCAGAACCACGGAAGACGGCGGCACAGAGTACGTCAACTACGGCAAAGTCGGACACACCACAGACACGGAGAAAAAACTCAACTTCGGTACACAGATGGTAGTACCGGAAGACGGCGACTACAACCTCACCCTCTACACCGAACAGGTCAACGGAGTAAGAATGACAGACTACGCCGGAGAATTTGCCTCAACGCCGTTTACAATGCACGTTAAAGACAACAAAATGGTCGGACTGACAATACCGGCGAATTTCAACGCGGCTGAAAACTCCGTAGAACTCAAAAACGGCTTCGCGGTCACACTCGGCGCGCACTACACCGACATAGTCACAGGCGAAGAATACAACAAATACAATCAGACCTTCACGGCGGCAGGAACATACGTTGACGAAGTTTACGCGCCGGAAGACCCTGAATACGACCCTGCACACCCCGAACTGACACACCCCGTTTACCACGGCACCGTCGGCAAAATAATCGCCGACAGCTCAGCAGGCGGCTCAACAATAGGCGGAGCGGCGATACAAAAAGACAGTACGCTTGTCACAGCCAACACACTCGTTATTGACGGCAGCGTGGCGGCGGCAGAAGGCGCGACGCTCAAAAACGAAGGCGCGCTCGGAGTTTCAGGAGAAATCAGCGCCGCCGGCGGACTGACAATAGAAAACGCCGGAACAGCCATGGTGCTTAACAAAATCACGGCGGGAGAAGACGCGAAAATCAGCAACGCAGACCCCGAAGGAATAACGGCGATAGACGGCGCCGTAACAGTCGGCGCGAACGCTGAAATAGAAAACGGCGGGCTCATGACATTCACCGGCAAAGTGAACGCGGGCGCAGGCGCGAAAATCAGCAGCGAAGGGATTATGGCATTCACAGACAGCGTAAGCGCGGGCGCAGACGCTGAAATCAGCAATACGGGGATTATGACCTTCAACAGCCTCAGCGTCGGTGAAAACTCTCAAATCAGCAACACAGGCGCCGTGATATTCTCAGGAGAAGTCACAGGCGCGGCAGGCTCGCTGCTCAACAACAGCGGAACGGCAGGAGCAAAAGTCTCCGGACTCGGCATACCCGTAGAAAACAGCGAAAGCGGCAGCCTGATACTTGAAGGCGGCACAGCCGAAGCCCCCGCGGCACTCAGACAGAACATATCCGTTGCCACAGGCAAAGGAAGCACGGCAATCGACGGATCGGTAATAAACAAAGCCGAAATCAGCGGCGATCTGCTCTTAATCAACGGCGCGGACTCCGTATTCAGCAACGAAGAAGACGGAAAAATCAGCGCGGCAGAGTTCGTCAACGAAGGCAAAGTAACGACGAACGCAGACAGCATTACAAGCGCTGAAATATCAAGCAGCGGCACAGTCACCTTCACAGGAGGCACACTTAACGGAAACTACACAAGCCTCGGCGGTGTGACAAACTTCAACAACAACACAATTAACGGAAACTACACAAGCAAAGGCGGCACGTCAAACTTCGCCAAAGGCGCGGCAGCCGTAAAATTCAAAGGAGACGTTGACCTGCAGTACTCGCGCCTCAACTTCACGCTTGACGGTGTCAATGCCGGCGACACAATGGTAGAAAGCGACAAGACAATAAACCTCAGAGACACAGACGTCAGAATATGCCAGACAGAAGCGCGGCAGATAGTCAAAGATGACGAGACAGTGACACTCATAAACAACGCGAACGACTACGTCGGAACAAAAGACAACCCGCAGCTGGCAAGAGTAGTGCCCACGACAGGCATGTTCGACTACCTGTACGGCAGCTACGTGGAAGACAGCAAACTGCTGCTCGGAGTCGGAGCACCGGTTACGACCAATCCATTCCAGCCGGTTCCGCCGCCGGTAATAGTCAAAGACCAGACGAAGAGCTTCAGCGAAGCGAGACTTGCGCTCTCTGCGGCAATCAACAACGCGGGAGACCTCGTAGAAGGACAGGCGATAAACAACCTGTCGCTTGAACGCGGCGAATGGGAAGCCTTTGCCGCCATGGGCGGAAGCCGCAGCAAATACGACACAGGCAGCGACTTCACGCTCAACAGCTTCAGCGCGGCGGCAGGACTCTCCAACAAAATAAACGACACACTCACGCTCGGCTTCTTTGTGGAAGGCGGAAACGGACGCTACGACACAATGAACGAATTTGCCACAGACCCCAGAATAGTCACCTCAAAAGGCGACTTCAGCTACATGGGCGTCGGCGCGCTTGTCAAAGCCGAAAGCGAAAAAACAGCCACAGGACAGCTCCATGCGGAAGCCAGCATCAGAACGGGACACATCAGCGGCGACTACAACAGCGAAAACTTTAATGCAGAAGAAAGCGTTCGCTTTGACACCTCAAGCAGCTATGTAGGCGCGCACGCCGGACTCGGCTACAAATGGAACATAACAGACAACAGCACAATAGACACCTACGTCAAATATCTGTGGAGCAGACAAAACGGCGACAGCCCCGTAATCAACGGCGTACGCTTTGACCTTGACGAAATAAGCAGCCGCAGACTCCGCGCGGGCTTCCGCTACAAACAGGACAAGACAGAAAACCTCAAAGCCTACGCGGGACTTGCCTACGAACACGAATTTGCCGGCACAGCCTCAGGACACGTTGACGAACACAAACTTCTTGAGCCTGACATCAAAGGCGGCAGCGCCATGGCAGAGCTCGGTGTTCAATATCAGAAACAGGGCAGCCCGTGGAAGATAGACCTCGGACTGCAAGGCTTCACGGGAAGAAAAGAAAGCATAAGCGCGAACCTCGGCGCGTGGTACGAAATAGACAAACTCGCGCGCGGCGAAAGCACAAACGCGGTAGAAGAACTGCGCCGCCAAGTGAAGCAGCTTGAAGACGAAATCAGCGCGCTCAAGACCGCGAACAATGCCCTGCGCACAGAAAACGCGGCAATCGACGAAGAAATCAAGGCACTCAGGATAGAAAACCTTGAACTTCGCGGCAGGCTTTAACGGAACAGGACAAGGAGGAAGAATCAGATGAAAAACAACAAAAAAATCGCAGCAATACTGATACTCGCAAGTTTCCTGTTTCAGACAGCCTCACCGGCAATAGCGGGCGGCGTGAAAACGCTGTCCGACCTCACGGCGGCTCGGACTGCTACAGAGTGTAATGTTGGCGTCACAAACGCAAACACGATTTACTTCGGCAACTACTGGCAGACGGCAGAAAGTACAGCCGGTGTCAAAGAAGCTATTCCTTGGAAAGTTATCTCCACAGGAGCGCAGGTAAATTATTCAAACGGCAGCACGGTAACGACCGTTCCTGCCCTGGAACTGATGACTGACCAGTTAATGTATGCCGACAAGTTCGGCACCGACAGCAACTGGAGCAAATCAATAGTCCGCGCTCATCTGACGGGAGGAACAACCGCCAATACTGCACAGGAAAGCAGTGTGAAGGCATACAGCGACCTTAGCAGCAGCTTTGCGAAAGACGCGCTCAGCGAAAGAGAATACAACGCTTTGCTGCCGGCGCAGCATACAGTTGCTTTTAAACAGGCGACCAGCGCTAATACCGTTACAGTTGTTGACAAACTTCGTTTGCCGTCACCTACAAATCTTTACGTTACCACCTTAACAAATGCAAACTGTATATTTATAAACGATGCAGACAGGGGAACAACCTCAACAACATTTTCAAAAAAACAAAATATGTACGGCAATACAGGTAATCTTACTGTTGGAGGTACTGGAACTACTAGAACGACATCAATGTTTTATTGGTCTGACGGAAACCAATATTGCAGTAGTACGAGTTATGCTTTTGCAACCTACTATCAGAAGGTCTTGAGTGATAAAGCGGTTGGAGTACGTAATAATTTATCAACAACTAATGCCACCGGAGGCGTTCGCCCTCTTGTTGACTTCAAGGCAAGCGACGTTCTGTTCCTCAGCGCGCCAACCAACGGCAAAAGCACAGTCGGCGGAGGCGCCGGTTTCACCCTTCCCGATTACAGCGGCACGGAATTTGTCATGACGCTGAAAGACTCAACTATGTTGACTCCGACCGTTGATGCGTGGATAGAAAGCGGCGGCAGCACAGAAATCCCCACGGTTGACCAGAAGGCAGACGAAGCCCCTGTCGGCGGCACTGTTGACCTGTCGCACGGTCTTTCCGCAGGCGGCGGCGGTGGTATGTACATCAACTACAGCGGCGCGGCGACAGGAACAAACAAATACCTTTCAGCCTTGGTCACAGCGGACGCTGACAACAGTCCTTATCTGAACTATGCCAAAATTATGTCAACCGAAACTTCCGGTTCCGCAAACGGCGTTTTAATCAACGTAACCGGTCTTGACGAAGGCTCGGCGTACCGTATGTACTTCTACAGCGAAGAGGCGAACGGCGATTATCAGACAGACTTTGCTTCAGACTTTGCAACTGTTAACAGCGGCACTAACTATTATTCCTTCGTAGCCGGAGGCGGCGGAGGCGGAGATACGTGCTACAGCGGCTCGCTCAGTCTCGGTTACAAAGATAAAGCGCTCACAATGGCAGTCGGCGGCACTTTCAACCTCTCGTTTGACAGCGGAACGTATCAGACAGGCATAGTGGCAAAAGCGAACTCAGACCCTGCTAAAAATTACGCGATAATCAATGCCGGAAGCACCGGCACAACCCTGCAGTCCATTACTGTCGCGGACAACGCGGAGCTTGACGCGATCGGCAAATTCACGCTTGCAAACAATCTTGCGGTGAATTCCGGCGGAAGAATGTTTGTAGGAGCGTCAACAGGAACGGCAATAATACCGGGCGAACTGACGGTCGGCGGCAACGCAACTGTCGCGGCGGGCGGAGCATTGGTTGGTTACGGTGATTTGGATATCGGCGGCAGCGCAAGCGTTAGTGCCGGAGCGCAAATAGCGGCTTCCGGCGCTTTGAATGTCGCGGGAACTGTTAGTATCGAAGGAACAGGTGACGTTACAACGTCAGGACAGGTCTTCACGTTCAGCGAATCGTCAATCGGCGGTCTGACCATGGCACCCGGAGCGTATTTCAACGCTTCCGCGCCTTTGACGGTGGACGGAGATGTCAGCTGCACGTCCGGCGCATGTCTGTATGCTAAAGACAATTTGACGATAACGGGCAATCTTGACGTCGCAAATGACGCAGACGTGAGAACTATGACAACCGGCAAAAGCTTCAGCGTCGGCGGAAATGTAACCATCGCGGGCGGAACAGCCCCGAACACGACGCCAACAAATGTTCCCTTGGTCGTGTCAGACAGCCTGACAGTCGGCGGAGATTTAACCGTTGCCGCCGGAAGCGCCATCAACTCCGGAGCAGTTCTTACAGTACCGAACGGGCTGACAGTCGGCGGAGATTTAGATATTCAAAGAGGATCGGACGGAAACTCAACCGGTATAGTGCAGGTAACGGGCGGCGGTCTCACGGTCAACGGAGACGTGGCGCTTGGAATAGTAGGATGCAAAACAGCGACATCCCCGCTCTACGTTGCCGGCGGTGTGAACATCTGCGGAGACTTGAGCATTGTGAAGGGGCTTGTTGGTAATTTCAGTTGTTCGTCTGCGAGAAGTCCGCTCGTGATGACTTCGGGCTCCGCGCTGACAGTCGGCGGAACCTTTACGCTTAGAAATGAAACCGGCAATTCGATGACCTATACAACGGCAGGCGCGCTGTCTGCAGGCGGATTTAACCTCAGTGCTGTCAACTCGGGCAGAATGTATGATTTGAAGGTTACAGGCGCAACAACGCTGACAGGAGACGGCACAAGCTCAATAGGATATGGCGGATATTTGAATGCCACAAATGGCTTTACGTCAACGGGCAGCGGAAACTTGAACATTGCATCCGGCGGAAAACTGAACGTCACGGGCGATATGGCAGCAACCGGCGGCGGAAGCATCACTATTGACAGCAACAGCAGCAGTTATCTGTATGTGTCAGGCAATATGAATATGACAAACGGAAATTTAATCGTCAACGGCGGAAAGGTGTGCCAGAGCGGAACGGGTCATGCCAACACGTTCAGAAATCTGCAGATTACGGCAGGCGGAATGACTATGAACGGCTCTCTGACGCTGAACGGTCCCGACAGTGTCATCGGAGGCAATCTCTGCGGAACCATAAGTTCAATTACGCTCAACAACGGCGGCGACGTCAGCACCCCGACAGGCAGCAAACTTAACATAGCCTCAGGAAAAACCGTCTGCAGCAGCATTAATGTAGCCGGTAATCTCTCAATCCTTGAAAATAACGGTGAAATACGCGGCGGCATTACAAACTACGGAACTGTCGAGGGCACGGGAAAGTATTACGGTGAAATCACAAATAAAGCCGGAGCGTCGTTTACCGCAGCCGCAGGGCAGCTGCAAAACAGCAGCAGCTACGGTATAAGCAATATTACCAACGAAGCCGGCGGAACTGTCACGCTCGGCAACGGAGACTTGACGGTGAAGCTGTCCGGCGCTGGATATTATGTAAACGGCGGACAAGTTAACGTGTCTGATGTCCGCAGGCTGAACAACATTACGCTTAACAACGCGGGTCACGTTCTGCAGATCGGCGACACCACGGAATACACGCTTAACTCAACTGTAACGGGCGGTACGGTTAAAGTTTACAGAAATGTCGCGACTGATGTCTCAAATATTAATGCGGATGTTAACTTTTATAGCAGCAGTTCCGTATTGAGGCTGACGGGCGGCAGCTGGACGGGCGATGTCGCGGCGTCAGCGCCGGAAGGCTTCGGAAACAATATAACCACCGGCAGCGGAGTGATTGGAATAGGCGGTACGGTAGCCGGTACGACAGGCAACGGAGCGGGCAGCTACGTGAGCCTTGATTTGGGCAAAATGACAAGCGGTCTTCCCACCGTGGCGCTTTACGGCGCAAGCACTTGCCACTCCGCGGTTAAGCTTACGAACGGCGTTCTTAACACTGCGATAAACGGAAGCGCCACCGGCAATGACAAAAACAGCACGGTGGTAATGGCAGCTGACACATCGTTCGGTGCGGGCGGAAAGATAAGCTACTACAAGGTTGTGCTGCCGGAAAATATGGAGTTCTCGTCAGGAAACTTTGACTGCCTGTCCGGGCTTAATTCAGACGGCGCGGTATATAAACTGCAGGGCAGCATAGGCAGCTCAACGGGAAGCGATGTGAATAAGATAAGCGTTGTCTCCCACACAGGCGGAGACTTGACCGGTACTTTGAGTCTCGCGTCTGACGTCAGCGGCATAACGTTCAGCAAAGATGACAGCTGGGATGACTTTACCTACAGACAGATTCAGTACATAAGCAGCACAGCAACAGGCGACGACTTGACCGTTGTCGGTGACCCTGTCATCGGCACCTTTACGGTTGGCACCACCGGCAATGTCACCTATAACATTACACAGGCGTACGACACGCCGGGAGATGCCTCAAGCGGCGCGAAGATCGGTTATCTTGACGTGCTGAAGTATGACAACAACTTCACGTTCAAGCAGATAGTGAACGCAGACCCTGAACGCGCGGGAAAAATCAGCGCATACTCTGTTGACACAAATATGAATCTTACAGACGCGGCAGGCCTCGGCGCTCTGAGAAGAAGCGAGGAAGCCGCGGCAGCGGGCAACCCCAGAATATTTGCCATTTCGGGCAACGGCGGAACTGCCTATACGATGGACGGCGGCGGCTACAAGGGCATCAGCGTGGCAGACTCTGCGCAGGGCGCCTACGCGGGAGCCGGCGACACGCTCAGCGTCCAGAGCATGAAGATACAAAACTTCGACACGTTTATAACGGTCAATAACGGCGGCAAAGCGAGACTCGGCAACGTCGAGTTCGGCACAAGAGCAGCCGGAACAACCAACGACGTTGATGTCAAAACCGGCGGCGCTCTTGAAATCACACTTGGCAGCACTGCCAACGCGGTTATCAAAAACGCCGGCAGTATGACTGTGAGCGGCGCGCTTGAAAACGCGACTCTCGTAACAAGCGGCAGCGCGACAGTCAGAACAGGCGGAAGCGTGAATGACGGAAGCGTGAACAACACAGGCACGTTCACCGTCAACACGGGCGGCGCTCTCGGCGGAAGTATGACGCTTACGAACAGCGGTACTCTCACAAGCGCGGAAAACGTTGTGCTGCGTTCTGTCGGAAACAGCGGCAACATGACAATCGACAAGAGCCTTGTTGCTAACAACGGCATTACGAACAGCGGAAAGCTGACCGTTAAGGGAGACGGCATTGAAACGCCGACGCTGGACAACCGGTCGGGCGGCAGTCTCACTCTCACAAACGCGGAAAGCGTCCTGATGGCGAACATAACAAATGCCGGAACAATCAGCAGCAAGGGTAAAGTTACGCCGGTGAATATGGAGAACAGCGGCACGCTTACCGCAGCCGATATAGACGTGAATTCCGGACTTACAAACACTGGTACAATCGGAAGTAAGTCAAATATCTCGGCATACGAGTTCACAAACGGAAACGGCGGAAACATAACGGCGGACGGCAGCGTTTCAACGCATACTTTTGAAAACAGCGGAAAGGTAACAGCCTCCAACGTTTACGCAAATTACACTCTTAACAACAGCGGCGCCGTGACAAGCAGAGGCGACGTTTCTGTTGCTGCCGAACTGACAAACAGCGGAACAATAACCGCGGAACATATCTCCAGCGGCTATACCGTTGACAACAGCGGCACAATAACCACAACAGACGGCATTATCGCCAATTCCGCGATTACCAACAGCGGAACGATTAACAGCACAGGAGCGATCGTAACTGAAAACGCTGCTCTGACCAACACGGCCGGCGCAACGCTGAATACGACAGGCGACATTCACGCTGCGGCAGGCATTGTGAACAGCGGAACCCTAATCGCCGGAGGCAGTCTCAATGCTGCCACGTCAGTTACGAACAGCGGAAAGATAACTGTCGGAGCTGACAAAATCCTTGCGCCGAACGGCGTTGCCAACAGCGGAACGCTTGTTCTTAACGGAGCGGAGGGCGAAGATTTTGCGCTGCTTTCGGCAAACGTAACCGGCAGCGGAACGGCAGAAATCAGCGGCAATGTTGACGCGTTCAGTTCAGGCGCCGGAAAACTTGAGAACAAACTCAAAATAAACGCGGACAGCACGCTTCAGATAGCAGTTGCCGGTATCAAGGGCGACGTAACTGACAACAGCGGTACGCTGTGGCTCGCGGGCGACGGCACGATCAGCCACAATCTCGCGGGAAGCGGAGAGGTTACTTTGTCAGGCACGGTGAAGAACACAAAAACAATCGGCGCCGGCAGACTCAACCTGACAGACAGCGCTTCTGTGACCAACGAAGGGACAATCTCCGCGCCGATTAACAACCTGGGAACGCTTACCTCAAACGCGGACAAACTGACAGGCAGCGAAATTGTGAACCGCGGAGCGGTCATATTCAACGGCGGCGGCACGCTTAACGGAAACTACGTAAGCGAAGGCACCTACGCGAAACCCGCGCTGACGCAGTTCTCAGCCGCGACAAACTTCAAGGGCGGCGTCACGATGAAAGCGTCAATGCTCAACTTCATACTTGATGACTTCAAAGCCGGTGACACAATAGTCACCTCCGTGAACACGATAGACCTCTCAGATACAAAACTCAGACTCTATCAGGACACGGAAGGCAAAAAGGTTGAAGACCTCGGCACGAAGCTGACGCTCATCGACAACGCGTCAGGCTACGTCTCAGAAAACGAAGGCAAAAAATATGTCGGCTCCGACGGCAAAGAATATGTCGTACCGAAAAAGATACGCGTCATAAGCACAGATGACGTCTTCTATGACTACATCTATGACACCTTCCTTGACACAACGGAAGACAGCGGCGCGCTCATACTCGGCGTAGTGAGAAAAGCCTCCGACGAAGACACAGGCGGCGGCACACAGACAGGACAGCAGGATACGCCTGTAACGCCGCAGGAAACGCCTGTAACGCCGCAGACAGACCCGACGCCTGCACCGACGCCGGTTGTCAAGGAAAAGACAAAATCAGTTGTTGAAGCCCGCCTTGGCGCTTCAGCGGCGCTCAACATCGGCGGAGACTTCATCGCGGGCGAACTGACAGACAATATGGATACAGCAGAAAGCGCGTCAGGCGCGTCAGGCTCGACAGGCGGCAGCAGCTGGAACGCCTTTGCGGCAATGGGCGGCAGCCACGGACGCTACAATACAGGCAGCCATGTTGACCTTAACAGCTTCAACGTAGCGGCTGGACTCTCAAGAAAAATAAACGAGAATCTGACACTCGGCGTCTTTGTAGAAGGCGGCAACGGACACTATGACACGGTCAACGAATTTGCCGAAGGCAGCGTCACCTCAAAGGGCGACCTCAACTACTTCGGCGTAGGCGCAATGCTCAAAGCCAAAGGCAGACAGACAGACAAAGGTCAGAGCCATGCGGAAGCCAGCTTCAGAACAGGTCGCGTCAGCAGCGACTACGCAAGCGAAAACCTCTTCAGCAGCTCAAGCGTCCGTTACGACACGAACAGCAGCTACCTTGGAGGACACCTTGGCGCCGGCTACAAATGGAAACTCAAGGAAGGCGACAAGATCGACACCTACGCGCAGTATCTCTGGTCACGCCAGAACGGCGATAGCACCGTCATACAGAACAACGAGTTTGATTTTGACGCGGTCAGCAGCCACAGACTCCGCGCCGGCTTCAGATACATAAGCACGGAGCACCGCAACGGAGTAAAACTGTACGGCGGACTTGCCTACGAATACGAACTTGACGGCAAAGCCTCAGGCAAAGTCGGCGGAGAAAAGATACCCGAACCTGACCTCAAAGGCGCAAGCGGAATGGCAGAATTCGGCGCGGTGTACAACCCGAAGAACAGCCCGTGGAAAGTTGACCTCGGACTGAAAGGCTTCACCGGCAAACATGACGGCATCTCCGCAAGCCTTGCCGCATGGTACGAATTTGACGGACTCATCGCCTCCGGCACAAACGGCACAGACGCGCTCAGCTTCAGCCTCCGCAAGAACCTCAAAGAGCTGAAGAAAGAAAAAGACGCGCTGACAGCCGAAAACAGAACGCTCAAAGCCGAAAACGCGGCAAAGAAAGCAGAAAAAGCACGTCTGACGGAAGAAAACACAGAGCTGAAAGCGAAAGTGTCAGTAAGAAAGGCAGTAACCGAAGCAATGCCCGAACAGCAGACACTCTCCTCACAGCAGAAACAGAAAGAAATTGACAGACAGCTTGCCGTGACGACAGAGGAGAAAGCAAAGACTGTTGAACAGGCAAAACCGGCAAAAGCCAAACAGGAAGAAAAGCCGGTAAAGGTCATAACAACCGAGACGGCTGAACCGGCAAAACCGGCAAAACCGGCGGAACAGCCGAAACCTGACGCACAGGAAAGACAGAGAGAAATCGACAGACAGCTTGCGCTGCCGCAGAAAGAGACAAAACCTGAAGAACAGCGCAAGACAGACAAGATAGAAAAGCCTGTCAAACCTGAGAAGAAGCCGGAAGCGGCGAAACCCGAAAAGAAACGGGCGAAACCGAAGAAAGGCGAAATCGAAGGGCTCGGCGTCCTCGAATCACCGGAACTCCTGAACTACTAATCTGTATCACCACGCGGCATTGCCCTGAGCAATGCCGCGTTTTTTATCTCCCTCTCCCTGCGCCCCCCTCCGTCATTCTGCGTTTTTTCCCTGTCTTCCTGCGCCTTTATTCCTGTCTTCCTGCGGTTTTTATTCCTGTCTTCCTGCGGGACGCGAAGCGTCAGCGCAGGAACCAGCGTCTTTACGGTTCTAACTTCCAACGTTGCAGCTTGTTGCAGCACCACAATTGGTTTTTCCGGTAATTGTACTTTATAGTCATTGGTTTTTTTGGTCATTGGTTCTTCTGGTAATTGGTTTTTAAGCATAGCGCAGGAACCAGCGTCTCTACGGTTCTGACTTCCAACGTTGCAGCTTGTTGCAGCGCCACGTCTTATTACTGCACACAAAAAAAGTAACTTTAGGCAGCTGCATTACCCGAATTTATTGTTCACAACTTGCTTTATTGCAGACAGGCGTTTATAATCTATTATAGAATTGCGACGTTGCGTCGTAAATCTACAATGGAGAGTGGTGTCAATGATACTCAGACCTCGCTATTTAGGGTTGTTAAAGGACTATATGTGGGACGGACAGATTAAGGTTATTACCGGTATACGCCGTTGCGGAAAATCTGTGCTTTTGTTTGAACTTTTTTACAATTATCTGCTTGGTACCGGTGTACAACCCAAAAACATTATCCGGCTTGAGCTTGACAAGCGCAGGGATGCAAAATACAGAAATCCGGTGCGGCTGGCTGAATACATAGAAAATATACTGAATAACAGCACGGAAAAATATTATCTTTTTATCGATGAAATTCAGTTCTGTTATGAAGTGCCTGATACGGACAATTCAGGGCACACTATAACCGTTTATGATATGCTCAACGAACTGAAAGACTGGAAAAACCTTGATGTATACGTTACAGGCAGCAATTCCAGAATGCTCTCGCATGATATTGCGACAGAATTTCGCGGCAGG
>JAZRZG010000003.1:0-5537 GCA_045601305.1 Synergistaceae bacterium | reverse complement strand
ACACGCGCTTGATTTTGACGACGGCACAAACAGCGGCATTATCCATTTGGGCTCTCCGATTTTCTCTCTGCTCATTCCGCTTGCTCAAAGACACGGCACAAGCGTTGAGGATATGCTGAGGGCTGCTGTTGTTGGTTATGAAACGTCATACACCATGGCAGTTTCAATCCAGCCGGTGCACAAGGCAATGGGTTATCATGCAACAGGCACCTGCGGTACTTTGGGCGCAGCCATTGCGGCAGCTTATATGCTTAATTTTTCAGAGGAAGAGAGATTTAACGCGTTTGCGGCTGCCTGTGTCGCCGCGTCAGGAATGCTGAAAGTGCTTGATGACGGAAGTGAATTAAAGCCGTATAACGCGGCAAAGACATCGCTTTTGAGCCTGACTGCATTGCAGCTTGCAAAGGCAGGCTTCAGGGGACATTACGATCCTCTGGGCGGCAGAGGTTTTCTCAAAATGATGACAGGCAGGGATGATGTTGAAATTAAGCCTGTTCTGCTTAACGGCACTTACGCGATTATGAAATCTTACACAAAGCCGTATGCTTCCTGCCGCTATACACATCCGGCGGTTGAAGCGGTAATCAGCATGAGAGACCGTGTCAGACCGGAGGACGTGGAGGAGATAGATGTCCGCACGTATGAGCTGGCTGTCGCAGGGCATGACCATACAGACATTGCCGGAAGCTACAGCGCGAAGATGAGTATTCCGTATGCTGCCGCGGCAGGGCTTATTTACGGCCGCGCAGGGTTGCAGGAGTTTTCGGAAGAAGCTGTCAAACGCGATGAAATTTTGTTGCTGACAAAAAAAATCAAGGTGTCGGCAGACGAAGCCTTGAGCAGAGTTTTTCCCGATATTCAGGCTGCGGTCGTGACTGTCAGGACAAGGAACGGCGAAACTGCTTCATGCCGTGTCGATTTCCCGAAAGGTGAACCTGAAAATCCTCTGAACGAACAGGAATTCAGAGCAAGATATGACGGTCTTATGGAATACGCCGGAGTAAACGAAACAGCCGCTTCCGCCCTGTTTGACGCGGTGTATAAAGAAGGTTCCGCGGTGAGTGAACTGGTAAAGGCGCTGTGAGTTTAATCCGCGGTGACAGCCGAAAAGTGAACTGCTGCATAGTGACAGCTTCCGCTTTAGTTTGGTTATCATTGCGGTAAAACTATAAAAACAAAAAATTAAGGGGAGAAAAACAATGTCACCAGCTGTAATTGCACTAATTATTTTCACTGTTTTTGTCGCAGTCTGCATTTGGGATAAGCTGCCTATGGCAACCACGGCAATAGCCGCCTGCGCCTTGATGGTCATCTGCGGAGCCAGCGATTTCAAAACAGCGTTCGGTCAGTACGCCGCGTCTTCCATGATACTGCTTCTCGGCATTATGGTAGTAGGCGCAGGTATGACAGAAAGCGGAGTTGCGCGGACAATAGCCGGTATTGTTACAAAGTATTCAAAAAGTGACGAGCGCAAAATTATTGCCATCGCCTACATCATTTCTTACGCTCTGTCGGCGTTTATGGCGACTTCTTCCGTGCTTGCGATGTTTATGGCAATTCTGTTCGGCATGAATACGGAAGACGGCAAGATTAATCACCTTAATTTGATTATGCCGATACTTGTGTCATCAATATTCGGCGGTATTTCCACACTGGTCGGCTCAACGCAGCAGGTCTTTGCCAATGGTTTGATTGAGCCGCTGGGTTATCAGTTCAAAGTATTTGATTTTCTGCCGACAGGCTTGATTTTGGGCGTTATCGGTTTCGTGTACTGCGTTTTCTTCGGCTACAAACGCGGAAAAAAAATATGGGGCAGCCGCGAAGCTGCTGAAGGCGCTGAAATTGCTGCAGCGCCTCTCGGGGAAATCGACAAACGCAAATTCTATACTATGATAGGTATTATGATTTTTATGGTAACAGGCTTTGTCACAGAGTTTATTACCGCGCCTATGACAGCTACGGTTTCAGGCTGTCTGTGCATTATACTCGGCTGTGTGAGCCAGAAAAAAGCCATTGCCACTATTAACTGGAACGTACTCGGCCGACTTGGAGGCGTGCTTGGGCTTTCAAAAGTGCTGACTGCCGCAGGGTCAATCGATTTGATGTCCGTCTGGGTGCAGAGTGTAATCGGTACAAATATGTCGCCTTGGATACTGTTTGCCGTATGTGTTCTGATGGCGCAGCTGCTTTCCATGGTGCTGTTCAACTCCACCGCAATCCTTCTGGTACTTTCCTTCGTGCTTACGCTGGTGAAGCCGCTTGGGCTGAATCCTGTTGCCTTTGCCTTTGGCATTACGATGGGCGCAAGCGTTGTGTTCTCCTCACCGCTGGCAGGTACTTCCAACCAGATGACAATGGCTGCCGGCTATAAATTTAGAGACTTTATCCGTTACGGTCTGCCGCTGGACATTGCCGGCTATATCGCGCTGATAATTTTTGTCCCGCTTTTCTTCCCGCTTACGTTGGGTTAGATTGTCGCATATAGATAGTAGAAAATAGTGGGTAGAAAGTAGGGGGTAGGAAGTAGAGCGTAAAAAATTCTACAACCTACACACTACACCCTACAAACTAAATTCTACCCACCGGGTTTATTGTCATTAAGCTGTTTACGGACTATAATAAATGCCGTGGTTCATGCGTTGTCCGCGGCTAATCTTGTTACGGCAACGGATACGCTACAAAAATTCACTAATGACTATTTCGCAGAAGGTGAAAATACAGTGAAAAAACTTTTAATACTTGCAGGGGCAGAAGCCCATTGTAAAGTTCTGAAAGTTGCCCAAAAAATGGACGTTTATACAATTGTAACAGATTGTTTGCCAATTGAAGATTCACCGGCAAAACAGATGGCAGACGCATCGCTAATGTATGATATTAAAGACGTAGATTCTATAGTTAAATATTGCCAGAAAAATCACGTTGACGGCGTACTCAACTACTGCATTGATCCTGCTCAGAGACCATATCAGCAAATTTGCGAACGCCTTGGGTTGCCATGTTTTGGCACAAAAGAACAATTTATGACGTTTACGGACAAAAATCTGTTTAAACAGGCATGCATAGAAAACGGTGTTGACATAATTCCAACATACACTGAAGATGATTTACTGAACGACAAAATAACTTATCCGATAATTGTAAAGCCTGTTGACAGCAGAGGTTCACGAGGGGTTATTCGTTGTATTAACAAAAAAGAAGCCGTTCAGGCTTTGGTTACGGCAAAAAGAATGTCCAGCAATGGTAAGGTTGTAGTTGAAAAATACATGGGGGATAAACCGGATTTTACCATGACATATATCTTTGTTGACGGTAAACCAAACCTTGTTCGGACGGCTGACCGTTATTTGGGAGAGGCAACTGCCGGTCTGGACAGACAATGTATGTGTTCTGTGGCACCATCGATACATACTGAAATGTACATAAAAAATGTACATTCAAGGGTAGTAAATATGGCAAAAAAACTGGGTGTAAAAAATACCCCTATTTTTATGCAGGGTTTTGTAGATGGTGATACTGTGCGTTTCTATGACCCAGGCATTCGATTCCCCGGTGCCAATTATGATGAATTGTTTACGAAAGCTACAGGTGTAGATCATATACAAATGATAATAAATTTTGCGCTGACCGGTAAAATGCAGCCGTATGATGAAGATAGGATGGCAAGCAGTTATAAACTGAACGGTTTTTGCTCTATGCAGTTATGTGTTGATGCGCGTGCTGGTAAGATAGCCGTTTACGATGGTTTTGATGAGGTAACAAGACTACCGGAAACGGTTTTGGTGGCTAAAAAAGCTAAAGTCGGCGATGTGATTTCTGAAAGCGGAGATATCAAACAGCGTATTGCTGAAATAGTTTTATTGCTGGAGAATGATACGGAAATTATACAATCGACAATTCGTAAAGTGCAAGCTATGCTTAAAGTGCAAGACGAAAAAGGCGAGAATATGATTGTTTCACCGTTTGACGTGAGTGCAGTGCCGAAAAGACCGTCTCTGTAGCATTTATAAATTGTCCAAATATTGAGAGCAGAGAATGACGATTTTAATTACAGGTCTTTCAATACCTGAGTTTGAGGAGTATTGCGAAGAGCATAGAACGTAGCAGGCAGATAGTAGTTGGTAGAAAAAATGCTGCATAGGTCTGTATTTCAGTAACATTATATTGCGGCTCTGCTTATGCGGAGCCGCAGTTTTTGCGTTTGTGCCGCCCGAAAATTGTTTTCGGGTACAGAAAACAGCAGGTATCAGTATCGTTATTTTCCGACAAGTTTGTCGAGCAGACCTATCAGATACAACGGTATATTGTAAAGTTTTTCGTTTGTTTCAAAATTGGCAAGAGAAGTTTTAACTGCGTACTCAGGTGTATAGTCTTTGATATACTGTGTAAGGCTTTTCGCCCTGAGATTTGTTGAAGCCTTAACCTCAACAGGCACAGCGCAGTTGTCAAGCTGAACAACAAAATCTATTTCGGCAACTCCCGATCTGCTTGCCCAATAGTTTATCTGCAAATCATTTATACATTTAAGCTGCTGAAGAACGTACTGTTCTGTCAAGGCTCCCTTAAATTCCGTAAATATGCTGTTGCCCTGAATGATTGTTTTTGCGCTTAATCCGGACAATGCGCCGAGAAGTCCTGTATCAAGAATGTAAAGTTTAAACGCGCCAAGCTCCTCGTATGCCTTCAGAGGCAGCCCTGGTTTGGATATTCTGTAAACCGTGTGCACCAGTCCGCAGTCATGCAGCCATGCAATGGCAGTTTCGTACTCTTTTGCCCTTGCCCCTTGCTTCATTGCTTTATAGATAAATTTTTTGTTTTCTTTTGCAAGCTGTGAAGCAATGCTTTCCCAAAGTGTTGCGATACGTTCTGCTGTTCCTGCGTCCGCGTGTTTTGAAAAATCAGCCTTGTATGCCGCAAGTATTTCGTTCTGGAGTCTGCGGATTGCTGAAAAATCGTTGTCTGCGGCAAAATTGAGTACCACCTCGGGCATTCCGCCGACATAATAATAATATCTGAGCATATCCGTAAATTTCTGCGAAAAAACGTTGGTCAGATCTGTGTCCATGTTTTCGGCGGCTTCTTTCAGTCCGCTTTCACCGCAGGCATCAAGAAATTCAAGAAAATTCAGCGGGTAAAGCTCCAGAAAATTCACTTTGCCGACAGGAAATCCCGTTCCTGCGTGATGTGATACGCCAAGCAGGCTTCCTGCCGCGATTATATGATATTCATTCGCGTTTTCATTGAAATATTTTAATGCTGTGAGCGCTTGTGGACATTCCTGAATCTCGTCAAAAATTATCAGCGTGTCTCCTGCCGTTACGTTGACACTTGTCTCAATTTTTATTGCAGATAACAGTTTAGGCACATTCGTATAATCCAAAAATATCTGTTTCAGGGAATCGCTGCCGTCAAAATTGACGTAAGCGGTTTTGTCATACTGCGTACGCCCAAACTCTTTCATAAGCCAGGTTTTTCCAACCTGCCTTGCGCCCTTGAGAATAAGCGGTTTCCTGTTGCTGCTGTTTTTCCATTCAATCAGC
>JAZRZG010000002.1:0-24971 GCA_045601305.1 Synergistaceae bacterium | reverse complement strand
ATGCGATTTTAAGTTAATTGCAAATACTTTGAGCGATGTACCGGGACGAATACTGCCTTGTGCGCCCACACTTTCTCCCCGATACAATGTACCGCAAGCCATGGGTGAAACCCAACGGCGCATGATATGTTACTCCTATTTTTGAAAATGTCAATAGGGAATCTGACAAAAATGTTAAAAAACAACATAACTTGTTATTTAACAAGAAAACTGAACTAAAACGGTTAATAAACTTTATAAAATAAAGTAAAATTGCAAAATACTTTATAAATATTAAGTGTAATGTTATTTTTTGTTTTCAAGAGCTGCTTTTTGTTTTCGTAAATCTCTCACAGACTGTTTCAGGCTTTTTGATTTTTTGTTCAGCGCGGTTAATTCTTCCTGTTTGGTTTTTCTCAGTTTGGCAATTTTGGTATGCAGCTTGTGGAGTTCCGAGGCTGCTGCGTTTTTTTCCGCGTTAATGGCTTTTTTGACTTTTTTGATTTCTGCGTGCTGGTTTTTGACAAGCGCGGCGTCTTTTTTCTGTTTTTCGAGTATCAGTTTTCGCGCGCGCGGAAGTTTGCCTGTAAATTCCGACTGTTCAAAGTAAAATTTGAATTCGCGTGCAAGCAGTTCGGGGTATCCCGCGCGTTTGAGAAAGCCGTTGACCGTGTTTCGGAAATACATTCGCATTTGTTTCATGCCTTGGTTTGATTTGACGTGATTGCATACTCTGCAGGCAGGAACAAAGTTGTTGAGCTTGTCGCGGTTGGGTCTTCCGTGCAGTTTTGAGCGCGGTATGAAATGATCGACTGTCATTGTTTCTTCTGTCAGTACGCATCCGCAGTAGGCGCAGTGTCCGTTGTATCGTTCCAGCAGTTTTTTGCGTGCTTCGGGTCCCATTTGTCAGCGTTTACTCCCATTCAATGATTTTGCCCGGGTTGAGTATGTTCTGCGGGTCAAAGGCGAGTTTGACGCGCTTGATGAGTTCAATTTGCGCATCATCGAGAAAATATTTTATGTATTCTCTGCGTTTGAGTCCTATGCCGTGTTCTCCTGACAATGTGCCGCCAAGCGCCTTTGTGTCGGCATAAATTTCTTTCTGCGCTTCGTGCAGCCGTTCATGCCAGTTTTTTTGTGTGCCGCCTATGAGCGTGCAGTGCATATTCCCGTCGCCTGCGTGCCCGTAAACGGAATATTCAAGCTGATATTTCCCGCAGGCGCGTTCTATTGAGGCAAGAAGTTCAGGAACCTTGTCCATAGGCACGACAAGGTCTTCTTTAACGTAGTTTTCGCAAAGTTTCGCGACAGAGTCGGCGATGGATTTTCTTGCTGTCCAGAGCAGCTCTTGTTCTTCTTCTGTCGCTGCCGTGCTTATTTTGGCAGCGCCGTGTCTTGACGCGATGTCCGCAACGTTTGCGCAGTCTTTTTCAAGCCGTGTTTCATCGTTGTCTTCAAGCTGAATTATCAGCGCTGCGCCGGCGTTCAGCGCAGGTACTTCGCGCTGCAGGGCGCGCGATACGAAATTGAGGGAATTTTTGTCCATAAATTCTATTGAAACAGGGATTAAGCCTGCTTCTGCGATTATTTTCGGCACAAGCGCCATCGCTGTGTCAGCGTTGTCAAATTCCGCAAGTATGTCCGCGGAATATTTCGGCAGGGGAAGAAGCCTGAGCGTGGCTTTTGTGATTATCGCAAGCGTGCCTTCGGAGCCTGCAAGAAGATGCACAAAATCAAGTCCTGTCACGTCTTTTCTGCGTTTGCCTCCGAACTGCGTGACTGTGCCGTCTGCAAGCACCGCTTCAAGAGCAAGCAACTGAGCGCCTGTCGCGCCGTATTTTATAACCTTGTTTCCGCCGGCGTTTTCCGCGATGTTGCCTCCGATGAACGATTTGTCTCCGCTGCACGGGTCACCGGCATAAAGCAGATTGTGCGCGCGCGCAAGTTTTACTATTTCATCTGTTATTACTCCGGCTTCCGCCGTGATTGTGAGATTTGCCTCGTCAAGCTCCGTTATGCGGTTCATTTTCTCAAGGCTGAGGATAATTCCGCCGTATGCGGGCACGCAGCCGCCTGATAAGCCTGTCCCCGCGCCTCTGCAGGTGACCGGGATATTGTATTTTGACGCAAGTTTCATTACTGCCGAAACCTGCTGCGTGTTTTCGGCAAATACGATAACATCGCCGAGATATGTTTTGTCGTAAGAATTTGCCGGAACTTCATCGTGTGAATATTCGGCAAGCTTTGCCTTATCTGTAAAAACGTTATTCTCCCCGATAGCCGCTTTCAGCTCTTCAAGCAGCCTGTCGTCAATTTTCCCGTATCTGTCCATAGCAGTTCCCCCGCATATAATTTCAGCAGAAATTATAGCATAATAAAAGAAAAGTGCTTAAAGCTTTATCTGAATTAGTAGATTATAACAGGCGGAGCGTTATGCTCCGTCTGTCTGTTTACAGCCCTCTGCCTGTCTGTCCGAAACATCGGTTGAATTGTGGTATAATAATTCAGCGGCAGACGGAACGCAGGGCATTGATATTATTAAACGAACGGGGGTGCCACCGTGGATTCTGAAAGCAACAATACGGAAATTTCTGCAAACGTTTCTGCAACCTACAGCGTGGTGCGCAGTTACATAATAACCGCGCAAAGGCAGTTGTACAGCGCAATAAATTCCGCCATGGTCACCGCCTATTGGAATATAGGCAGACAGTTGTACGAAGCCTGCGGAAATAATGACCGCGCAGCCTACGGCAAACAGCTGCTTCAGCATCTTTCGGACAAACTTACCGCCGAATTCGGCAAAGGTTTTGACGTGCGTAATCTGCAGATGATGCGAAAATTTTACCTCACGTTTCCAAATACGAACGCACTGCGTTCGCAATTGAGCTGGACGCACTACCGGCTGCTTATGAAGGTTGCTGACGAAAAAGCGCGCAATTACTATCTCGAAGAAACGGTCAAATCGGCTTGGAGTTCCAGACAGCTTGAACGGCAGATAAACAATATGTATTATCAGCGTATACTTGCAAGCCGTGACAAGGAGACAGTTGTGGCGGAAGCTGACAGACTTAATCCGAAGCCCGAATACGAAAAAATAATTAAAGATCCGTATGTGCTTGAGTTTCTTGATTTGCCTGCCAACGAACATTATTATGAAAGCACCCTTGAACAGGCGCTTATAGACCATCTGCAAAAATTTCTGCTTGAGCTTGGCAGAGGTTTTTCCTTCGTGGCAAGGCAGCAGCATATACGGATGGACGACGAGCATTTTTACATAGACCTTGTATTCTATAACTACATACTGAAATGTTTTGTGCTGTTTGACCTGAAAATAGGAAAATTAACGCATCAGGATCTTGGACAGATGCAGATGTATGTCAACTATTACACGCGAGAGCTGACAAACGAAGGGGACAATCCGCCGATAGGCATTGTACTCTGCGCAGACAAAAGCGACACTTTGGTAGAATACACGCTGCCCGAAGACAACAGGCAGATATACGCGGCAAAATATCTGCCCTATATGCCTACAAAAGATGAGCTGAAGCGGGAACTTGACCTGAAAGAATTTGAAAAACTGGAGAAGAAATAAACAGCAGTTTCCAGACAAACTTATCAGCGATGACAGGCGAAGCGTTAAGCTCCGCCTGTTTGTTGGTAATTTAGCAAGGATGCCGCGCAGAAACGGAAATTAGGCAGAGAAGCGTAAGCGGTGTATAGCAGAACAGAAGCGAAAACAACGAGAGCGGTGACGCTCTTGTTGTTTGTTACGAAAGGTCGTCAAGCATTATGGCAAAATTCTCAATAGTATTTAGAATTCTGCCAAATTGTGGCAAAATTCTAAATAGGAACGTTAAAACGCTGTATGCTGCTGAGAAAAATGTATTCTGCGCAGGGTTCAAATTTGGCTTTGCCGTTTTCGTCGTTGCAATAAGGTCTTCCTGTTCCGCGAGATTGCTGCTGAGCAGATACAGCGGTTTTTAGCTTGTCTTAACCTAATATACGGAAAAACTGGTATAATACAGCAGGTTTTTTGATTGTGAGGAGTGGTTGTGAAGGCTGTGAAGATTATCAGGGACGTTTGGAAAGAAAAGAATAGCTGCGAACTGTTATTTTTTGCTTTGGCAGTTCTGTCTGTGTTTGTCAAATTTTGGTTCGCCGAGATTGAAATTTCTTCGTGCCTGACAAGAAAAACTGCCTCTGTCGCGGCATCGTTCGGCTTTTTCGCCGCTTCCTTCGCGCTGCTTTTTCTTCTGCCGCGGAAACTGAGAAAATATTTTGTGATTTTGTGGGACTTTTCGCTCACTGCGCTTGCAATTACCGATATACTTTTTATCCGCTATTATTCCGACCTTTTTTCTTTTATAAATTTAGGACTTTCAGCTCAGGCAGGAGAAGTATCAGACTCTGTTTTTGCGCTGTTCAGCCTGTCCGATCTGTTTTATTTTGTTGATTTTCCGCTGCTTGCGCTGCTTGCGCGCAGGACTGAGTTTAATAAACTGACAGCAAAACACGCCGTGCTGATACTGCTTATTGCCGCCGCAGGTTTTTCCTGTGCATGGTATCGTTTTGAAAGTTACAGCAAAGAAGTGCCCGGAGTTCTCAAAACAATGTGGGACAAACCTGCCGTGTGCAGCAATGTCGGCGCCGTCGTGTATCATCTGAACGACGCTAAAAACACGCTTCGCGACGTCTGTTTTAAGGGAAAAATCAGCGACGAGGAGACTGCAAAAATCAAACGCTGGTTTGAAAAACGCGTTTCAGACAGCGGCAGTGAGGTATATTTCGGGACTGCGAAGGGCGCAAATCTGATAATAATTCAGGTTGAGTCGCTGCAAAATTTTGTTGTCGGCAGAAAAATCAACGGTAAAGAAATTACCCCGAATCTCAATCGTTTTATCAAAGAAAGCTATTATTTTGACCACATTTACAATCAGACTGCCGCCGGAAACAGCGCCGACGCGGAATTTCTGGCAAACACCGGTTTTTATCCGGCGCAGTCGGGCGTTGCCTACATACGCTTTGCGAGAAACGATTTTGAGGCTATGCCTAAAACGCTTGCAGACAGCGGGTACGAAACGCTTGCAATGCACGGCGACCGTCCGGGATTCTGGAACAGACAGGCGATATATCCGCGGCTTGGTTTCAGACGTTTTGTAAGCAAGAATGAATTTGAACAGGACGAAATTATCGGGCTCGGCTTAAGCGACAGAAGTTTTTTCAGGCAGTCAGCGAAAATTCTTCCAAAAACAAAGCAGCCGTTCTATGCGTTTCTGATAACGCTCACGAGCCATTATCCGTATGGCTGGAAAGAAATGCACGGGCAGACGAAGCTGGACGCGGGAGAGTTTAAGGGACAGCTGCTCGGCGATTACCTTGTGGCAATGAAATATTTTGACAGCTGTTTTGGGGAATTTATCGCGGCGCTCAAAAAGAACGGACTGCTTGAAAAATCTGTCGTGGCGGTTTACGGCGACCACACAGCCATACCGCGCTGGGACAGGGCGGGTCTTTCACGTCTGCTGAAGCGCGACCTTGAAAGTGCGTCTGCATGGTGCTCAGAGCAGACTGTGCCGCTTATAATCCGCACGCCAGGCGCGAAGCTGCGCGGCAGAGGTTATCAGTCCGGCGGGCTTCTTGACGTGTCCAAAACAGTTATGACGCTGCTTGGAGCAGATTACAAATACACGCTCGGCAGAAATCTTTTTGACGGAAGCAGGGAAGAACCTGTAATTTTCAAAACTGGCGCTTACGTTTACGGCAGAAATTTTGTCGAACCGTCGCTCAAAGAGGCGCACAATCTGGACAGCGGCAAAAAGCTTGATTACGCGCACTTTGACAAAATAACCGAATGGGCAAAAGAACAGCATGACTGCGGCAATACACTGCTTGAACACAATCTTCTGAAAAGAATTAAAAAGTAATTTACAAACTGCGCCTCAGTGGTATAATCATCTCAGCAGAATAATGCAATTAAAGGATAGAGGCGCAGTTGTCAAGAGTAATAGCGGTGTTAAAGGTATCGCAGAACCGTTGCCGTTGCGAAAGGGTCCGCTGCCGAAGGCAAAACGTTGCGAACTTTGCCCGGGCAACCGGATAATATCCGTTTGACTGTCGCTTATGCGGAGAGCTATGAATTAATTGAAACCACGAATGCCGGAGGCGTTCAGTTTCGGTTAATCACAGCCGGTGCATGACATTGGCTGTTTTGTTTTGCATATCATTACATTAAAGGGAGGGCAATACAATGAAAAAGAATCCGATATTCAGAGGTGTCGCGACAGCGCTTATCACGCCGCTCACAGATTACGGCATTGACCTTGACGCATTTGGAAAACTCATTGACTGGCAGATTGAACAGGGAATTAACGCGCTTGTAATTGCCGGAACCACAGGAGAAGGCTCCACGCTTACAGACGAAGAACACAGAACCGCGATAAAATTTGCCGTTGAACGCACCGCAGGCAGAGTTCCTGTTATTGCAGGCACAGGCTCAAACGACACAAGCTATGCGATTTCCCTCACCAAATTTGCCTGTGACGCAGGTGCAGACGCTATGCTTGTCGTTACCCCGTATTACAACAAGGCGACGCAGAAAGGTCTTGTCACGATGTACAACGCAATCGCGGACGCATCCGCGAAGCCGCTGGTGCTCTACAACGTGCCGTCGCGTACAGGCGTAAACATTGAGCCTGAAACATACCTGAAACTTGCTGAACATCCGAACATCGCGGCGATCAAAGAAGCCAACGGCAATATTTCAAAAATAGTTGAAGCAGCGGCGCTTGTCGGCGGCAAACTTGACATTTACTCAGGCAACGACGACCAGATAGTGCCGATTATGGCTATGGGAGGGCTCGGAGTAATTTCCGTACTGTCAAACATAGCCCCTGTTCAGACAACAGAAATCTGCAAACGTTTCTTCAAGGGAGACGTTGCGGGCGCGGCGAAGCTGCAGGGCGAAATGCTGCCGCTTATCAACGCGCTTTTCTGCGAAGTCAATCCGATACCGGTAAAAGCGGCGATGGCGGCAATGGGCTGGTGTCAGAACTGCGTCAGACTTCCGCTTACGCAGATGGAAGATGAACACTTTGAAAAAATGCTCGGCATTATGCGCGGTATGGGGCTTGTAAAATAAAATGAAACTGATAATCCACGGTTACACCGGCAGAATGGGACAGATCGTTGTTTCAATGGCAGAACAAGGCTTCAAAGGCGCCCTGACAGCGGCAAAAGTCAGCCCTGACTGTCAGGAAGAAAAAAACGGCTGCTACGCGGCGCTTGAACATTATGACGGTGAAGCAGACTGCATAATTGATTTTTCAAACCACGCGGCAACAAAAGAACTGCTTGAATACGCAGTGAAGCGTGAAATTCCCGTTGTGCTGGCAACTACGGGACAGACAGCGGAAGAAGTTGAAATGATAAACAAAGCCGCCGAAAAAATCGCGATTTTCCGTTCGGCTAATATGTCGATAGGCATTGCCTTTCTTGCGAACCTTGCGAAACAGACTGCCGCGGCATTTCCGGACGCTGATATTGAGATAGTTGAAACACATCACAATCAGAAACTTGACGTTCCAAGCGGGACAGCCCTGCTGCTTGCGCGAAAAATCAAAGAAGCGCGCAATGACGCGGAGTTTATTGTCGGAAGACACGAAAACGGAAAGCGCGCGGATAAAGAAATAGGCATACATTCCATACGCCTCGGCAGCGAAACGGGAACTCATGAAATAATTGTCTCGACAGGCAGCGAAACCGTTACACTGAAACACAAGGCGGAAAACAGATCGCTGTTTGCAGAAGGAGCGCTTGCCGCTGCCGAATTTATCTGCGGCAAATCTGCCGGATTGTATGATATGAGAGATATTGCAGGATAAAAGGCTGAAAATTAACGGCTGTCAGTTGTAAGGAGAAATAACCGGAAATGATTAAAGTAACAAAATTCGGCGGCAGTTCGCTTGCCTCCGCAGAGCAGTTCAAAAAAGTTGCCGGCATTGTGAAATCAGACAAGGACAGACGCTTTGTTGTAGCCTCTGCCCCGGGCAAAAGAAATGCCGCAGACACAAAAGTTACCGATATGCTTTACAAATGCTGCGAACAGGCGCGAAACGGAGAAAACTTTGAAGAAACGCTTGCCCGGATACGCGAACGGTTTGCTGAAATAATCTCGCAGCTCGGCATTGAATTTGACCTTGAAAGTGAATTTGACGATATATGCAAAAATCTTTCAAAACCGCGCAGCGATTACATGGCAAGCCGCGGAGAACATCTGAACGCAAAAATTCTTGCGCGGTATCTCGGTTTTGAATTTATTGAAGCTGCAGACTGCGTACGTTTTGACGAAAACGGAAAATATATGCAGGAGGAAAGCAATCTGCTGCTCGCACAGCGGCTTGAAGGTGTTGAATACGCGGTTATTCCGGGATTTTACGGCGCAAAAGCCGACGGCACAATAAAAACCTTTTCGCGCGGCGGCAGCGATATAACAGGCTCGATAGTCGCGCGCGCAGTGAGGGCTGATATATATGAAAACTGGACAGATGTGTCGGGAGTAGCCGCGGCAGATCCCCGCATTGTAGAAAATCCGCGCATGATTGACTATATAACATACCGCGAACTTCGCGAACTTTCCTACATGGGCGCGTCCGTGCTGCACGAGGACGCGGTGTTTCCTGTCCGCCGGGAAGGAATACCGATAAACATATGCAACACCAACTGTCCCGAAGCGAAAGGGACAATGATAGTTTCAGCAGTGCCGCAGGGCGCGAAACGGCACACAGTAACAGGAATAGCCGGACGAAAAGGCTTCAGCACCGTGTTTGTGGAAAAGGCTATGATGAACGCTGAAACAGGCTTTGGCGCGGCGCTTTTGACAATTTTTGCCGACAACGGAGTTTCCTTTGAACATGCTCCGTCAGGAATTGACACAATGTCTGTTGTTGTCAGCAGCGAAGATTTCAACAAATCAAGAGAAAAAATAATTGCTGAGATACAGACGCGGCTGAAGCCTGACAATGTTACGGCGGAAGACGGAATAGCGCTCATAGCCGTTGTCGGACACGGCATGGCATCAGCAAAAGGCATAGCCGCGAAAATATGCTCCGCGATAGCAAAATCCGGCACAAATATCAGAATGATAGACCAGGGGCCAAGCGAACTGAACATCATATTCGGCATTGACGCTGAAAACTATGAAGCGGCAATCAGAGGAATATACGAAGAAATCAAAAATCTTGATTAACTGCGGAAAAATTCCGCAGTTTTTTGTCAATTTGCGCGATAAGTTATATAATATTCCATCGGTACGCAGACAGTACATCTGTTTGGGGAGGCAGACCTTATGGAACACAGCGAAATTTTCTACTACGTAATCTGGATTTTATGGTGGATTGTTCAGTTTATCCTTTATCTTCTTATATTTCTTCTTACTGTTGACGGTATATATCAGATTATCGTAAGTCTTCGCGGTTTTGGTCAGCAGAAGGCAATGCCGGGCGCAAAACGTTTCCGCCGTTTTGCGGTGCTTGTGCCTGCCCACAACGAAGAAAAGGTTATCGGTCCTCTGATGACAAGTCTTGCGGAGCAGAATTACCCGAAGAACTGTTACAGAGTTTTTGCTTCCTGCGACAACTGCACCGACGGAACGGTTGAAGTTGTCCGCCGAAGCGGCGCTGCGGCGCTTGAACGCCATGACCTCGAGCACAACGGCAAAACGTGGAATGTGCGCTGGGCGCTTACTCAGATTAACCTTGCGGAGTATGACGCTCTTGTAATGTTTGACGCAGACAACCTTGCGGACGAAAATTTTCTCATGTATATGAACGATTATATGGAACTTCACCCTGAAGCAGAGGCAATACAGGGTGTGCTTGACGTTAAAAATCCCGACGACAACTGGCTTACACGTTCCTACGCGCTTGCCTACTGGTTCTCAAACCGTTTCTGGCAGCTTGCGCGCGGTCTTTGGGGGCTATCCTGTACGCTGGGAGGCACCGGACTGGTTATTCGTGCCGCAACGCTTGACCGTATCGGCTGGAATCTTGAAAGTCTTACGGAAGACCTTGAAATGTCAACGCGTCTCATTCTTTCAGGCAGCCGCGTGCACTGGAACAACGCGGCGGTAATCTATGATGAAAAACCGCAGGACCTTAAAATTTCCATAAAGCAGAGAACGCGCTGGATGCAGGGGCATTACTGGGTTTTCTGGCATTACGGGCGTGACTCGCTTAAAGCATTTTTCGGTACAGGCAGACTTCAGTATCTTGATCTGTTCCTTTATCTGCTTGCGCCTGTCAAATCCTGTCTCGGTATTATCATTCTTTTTGCGGGTATGGCGTACACTCTTGTCAATAACCTTGTTCTTTTCCCGACAATGTCAAGAGGAACGCCGCACGATACAGCGTCATGGCTGTGGTTCTTTGCTTTCCCGATAGTCAGTATGATTCTGTTCTGTGTAATATGCACGATTATCGGACCTTCCATGCGTGAGAAGAAACTGAAACTTGGATACGTCAAAGATACGTTCGCCTATTTCTGGTTCGGTCTCACTTGGATACCGCTGCTTTTCCGCGCGGCATTTCTTGCGAAAGACCAGAGTACATGGGTAAAAACAGAGCACACACGCGGAATTTCAGTTTCCGACGTGACAAAGTAGCGGTACTCGTATGCTTTCCTCGCAGTTCGAACTTTTTACGAAGCGCCGTTTTCTGCCGATGTTTCTTACGCAGTTTTTGGCAGCGTTTAATGACAATCTGTTCAAAAACGCTCTTGTAATTCTTATTACCTACAGGCTTGCGGACGAATACGGCGTAAACGGGCAGCTGCTTGTGACGGCTGTCGCCGGTCTGTTTGTTCTGCCGATGATTTTGTTTTCGGCATTTGCGGGGCAGCTGGCGGATAAATATGACAAGACAATTCTGATAAAAATTATCAAAGCTGCGGAAATAATAATCATGATTTTTGCATCGATGGCTTTCTGCGGCAATAAAATGTGGCATTTGGTAATTCTGCTGTTCTTCATGGGTACGCATTCCGCTTTTTTCGGTCCGATTAAATACAGTATTCTTCCGCAGCATCTGAATGAAGATGAGCTTGTCGCAGGCAACGGGCTTTTCAGCGCCGGAACTTTTATAGCTATTTTGCTCGGAACAATTTCCGGCGGTCTGCTTGTACTTCGGAAGGGCGGAAGCGTTTATATTTCCGCAGCAATTCTTGCGACAGCTTTTCTTGGCGCGGCAGCCAGCCTTTTTATTCCCGCTGCGCCTTCGTCACAGCCTGATTTGAAACTTAACCGGAATATTTTTTCAGCAACATGGCATATAATCAGACATACGAAGAAAAACAAAACTGTTTTTCGCTCTGTTTTGGGAATCAGCTGGTTTTGGTTTGTAGGCGCTGTTTTTCTTGCACAGTGCCCAAATTTTGCGAAGAATATTGTCGGAGCGAACGAGCAGGTCTCCACGCTTTTCATAGTTATTTTCTCAGTGGGCGTCGGTATGGGGTCAATGCTTTGCAACAGACTTTTGAAGGGAGAAATTTCCACAAAATTTGTTCCGGCAGCCTGTTTCGGCATGAGCCTTTCGATTTTCGCGCTTGCGGTCGCGTGCCGTTTTGTTCCGCACTATCCGACGCTTGCCGGTGTGGGTGATTTTGTTAAAGCTCCTGCTGCCTGCATAGTTATGTTTATGCTGTTTTTAATGACAGTATGCGGAGGTCTCTTCAATGTTCCGATGTATGCCGTTATGCAGGGCAGAACACCGAAAGAGGAGATGGCAAGAACAGTCGCCTGCCTTAACGTAACTGATTCATTCGGTATGGTGCTTTCAGCCGTATTCAGTATGCTGCTGCTTGCCTGTCATGCTACGGTTGTGCATATTTTCCTGTGTCTCGGCGCGGTTAATTTGTTCGTTGCGTTTGCGGCTCGCGGAATTGAGAAAGAATAATACCGAAAATTGCAGAAAAATACGGATAAAATGATGAAGAAAGTACTTACTGTCGCCGGTTCAGACTGCAGCGGAGGAGCAGGAATACAGGCTGATTTGAAAACAATGACGGCGCTTGGCGTTTACGGAATGAGCGTTGTTACTTCCTTAACCGCGCAGAATACGACAGGAGTTTATGCCATATCGGATGCTTCGCCGGAATTTGTGGAACAGCAGTTTGATGCCGTGTTTCGCGATATTATGCCTGACGCGGTCAAAATCGGTATGGTCTCAAATGCTGAAATTATAAAAACGACAGAAAAAAAACTCAAAGAATACAGAGCCGTCAACATCGTTGTTGACCCTGTTATGGTTTCCACAAGCCGCTGCAGGCTGCTTGCGGCTGAGGCGAAAGATAATCTTGTCAGGCTGCTTCTTCCGCTTGCGACGCTTATAACGCCGAATATTCCGGAAGCGGAAGTTCTCGGCGGCTTGCAGATACGTTCCAAAGAAACTATGCTTGAAGCGGCGAAGATAATCGCTTCAATGAACGTAAAAAACGTACTGATAAAAGGCGGACACCTTGAAGACTGCGCAGACGATCTGCTTTACTGCGAAGATGGGAAAATACGCTGGTTTGAAGCAAAACGCGTTGACAATCCTAACACTCACGGTACAGGCTGCACTCTTTCGTCAGCCGTTGCCTGCGGACTTGCAGAGGGCATGGCGCTTGACGAAAGCATAGCCTTTGCAAAGAAATATCTGACAGGGGCGCTGTCTGCAAACTTAAATTTGGGAAAAGGCAGCGGTCCCCTTAATCACTGCTGGAACCTTAGCCGGTAGATTTGTACTGGAATAAAGAAGAGCCGCTTTGAGCGGCTCTTCTTTATGTGTTTATTAGTCCTGTGAGATTGCGCCAACCGGGCAGGTTGAAACGCAGGCGTCGCATTCTACGCATGTATCCGGATCAACGTGTGCTTTTCCGTCTTCAATGCTGATTGCGCCAACCGGGCAAACTCCGGCGCAAGCTTCGCAGCCTACGCAAGTGTCCTGATCAACATGTGCCTTTGCCATCCTAAACAACCTCCTTGAGGAAATTTAAATCACGTTATAGCGGATATTGTACCCCAAATATCCGAATTTGCAAGTAAAAAATGTATCCTTGTAATATAATAATGGCAGAATTAAAGTTTAAGGAGTGCATTGTCATGGTTTACGAGCCGATTCTTGACACAGAACAGACGAAGATGAAAAACTTGAGCAAAACGATAGTGTATGCAGGTTTTGGATTTTACCTTGTTTGTTATTCTATTTACGCGGCGTACAGACATGAAAACATCAAGACAATTCTTGCGGCTGCAGTTATCGGCGCGCTTTTGGTATTTGCCTCCAATTTCAGCAAACGCTTTTTTTTGGCGGAAGCCGGAATTGTGCAGTCTGTGCGCAGCTGGTCAGGCAGAAATGATACCCTTATGCCGTGGGAAGATCTTTTCCTTGTGTCTCTTGTCACTGAAAAAGAGCAGCTCACAGCTTATTTTGACAATGGCAAGCTGGTTTGGAAAACAGAATATCCAAGCTGGCAGAGACAGGACATTAAAAAGCTGGTGAGAAAATATCGTCCCGACATGGAAATTAACGAAATAACGAAGTAACGGCAAAATTAAACCGGTGCAGATTGGTTTAATTTTTTACAGATGTAATTTATCCAAAATCTTGCAATTATCCGATTTCTAAACGATAATATAGACGTACGCAAAACGATTGCTTACGGAGGTGTCTGCATGGGTGAGAAAACAATAAACGAGTTGTGCGACGAGCTTACGCAAAAAAGAGAGCGTATTGCTTCCGGCGGCGGTCAGAAAGCTCTTGACGCACAGCACGCCAAGGGCAAACTGACGGCGCGTGAAAGGATAAATATGTTGCTTGACGAAGGCAGCTTTGTGGAAATTGACGAATTTATCGAGCACCGCTGTCATAATTTTGGTCTTGCGGAAAAAAGTTTCCCCGGAGACGGAGTTGTCACGGGCTGCGGCACAATAGACGGCAGAACCGTTTACGTTTATGCCCAGGATTTCACAGTCATGGGCGGTTCTCTCGGTGAAATGCACGCTGAGAAAATATGCAAGGTGCAGCAGCTTGCGCTCAAAAACGGCGCTCCCTGCATCGGCATAAACGACTCAGGCGGCGCAAGAATTCAGGAAGGTATCGATTCTCTTGCCGGTTTTGGCAAAATGTTCTTTAACAATACAAAGATAAGCGGAATTATTCCGCAGATTACGGTTATTGCGGGACCGTGCGCGGGAGGCGCGGTTTACAGCCCCGCGCTGACAGATTTTATATTTATGACAGATAAAATCGGCATTATGCATATCACGGGTCCTGCTGTTATAAAGGCTGTGACAGGCGAAGAAGTCACCTCGCAGGAAATAGGCGGAGCGGCCGCGCACAATGAAATTTCAGGCTGCGCGCATTTTTACGCAGAAAGTGAAACACAATGCTTTGAACAGGTGAGGCGTCTGGTCAGCTTTATCCCTTCAAATAACATGGAGGAAGCGCCGTACATCGATACTGAAGACTCACCGGCACGCGCTGATCTTATGCTGCGTAACATAGTTCCTGTTGATCCCAATATGCCTTACGACGTTCGAAAAGTTATAAACTCTGTGTTTGACAACGGAGAATTTTTTGAGATTCAGCCGCTGTTTGCAAAGAATATCATAATCGGTTTTGCAAGGCTGGGAGGACGTTCAGTCGGAGTTATCGCAAATCAGGCGCAGGAACTTGCCGGCTGCCTTGATATAAACGCGTCGGACAAAGCGAGCCGGTTTGTTCGTTTCTGCGACGCGTTCAACATACCGCTTGTTACATTTGTTGACGTTCCCGGCTTCCTGCCCGGAAAAGATCAGGAAATGGGCGGGATAATCCGCCACGGTGCAAAACTTATTTACGCTTACTGCGAAGCAACGGTTCCGAAACTTACCGTTGTGCTTCGCAAGGCATACGGCGGCGCGTATATCGCGATGTGCAGCAAACAGCTCGGAGCTGACAGTACAATGGCATGGCCTGCGGCGCGTGTTGCGGTTATGGGAGCGGAAGGCGCCGCAAACATAATTTTCAGGAAAGAAATTGACGCGGCAGAAGATAAAGCCGCGGTGCGCGACACAAAAATAGCAGAGTACAAGGAAATGTTTGAAAACCCGTACCGCGCTGTCGAACACGGTCATATTGACAAGGTTATACTTCCGGAAGAAACGCGTGCGCAGCTTTATCAGGCGCTTGTCGCAAATGAAACGAAAAATGAACAGCGTCCCGTGCGCAAGCACGGCGTAATGCCAAACTAAGGCGGTGCTGAAATGTCTTTGGCAGCAGCTTTTTCCGAAATACAAAGCAGTGTGCTGATATCGCTCACAGTGTTCAGCATAGTTTTTCTGCTTACAGCCTTTATCATGCTTTGTATGATGCTGCTTCATAAAGCGTGCGGCAAAACAGAGCAGACAAAGCCCGCGGCAGAAAAAGAACAGAAAACGTGTGAGACAGACGGACAGGACGAGGAAATCGCGGCGGTTATTACGGCTGCAATAATGCAGTTTGTATCGGAAAACGCAAGGGTTGTATCGTTCAGACCGTCACCGGTCAGCGCACCGAAAAGAACAATGTGGAGCCGCTTTGGCAGAATTCAGAATTTTGAAAATGGTATGAAAAGATAAAAACGGAGGTATCGGAATGATAAAAAATTACAAAATTACGGTAAACGGCAAAAGCTACGACGTAACTGTCGAAGACGGAGAAAACGCGACTGCTGCGCAGTTCGGCGGCAAAGCTGAATATACGCGGGCAAAACAGGAACAGCCTGCCGCGGCAGTTCAGACGGCAGAGCCGGAAGTTTTGAAAGGCGCTGTTAAAGCTCCCATGCCCGGCAAGGTTCAGAAAATTCTTGTCAGCGAAGGTGACAGAGTGAAAACAGGGCAGCTTGTGGCTATACTTGAAGCAATGAAAATGGAAAACGAAATTTTTGCCGTCACCGACGGAACGGTCAGCAAAATTGTCTGTAAGGCAGGAAGTACGGTCAGCACAGGCGATGACCTTCTTGTAATCGAATAAGATATGTCATTTTATCTTACAGCGTTAAAAGGAATAATCGCACAGTCGGGACTTGCCGCGCTGAGTCACGGCAGTCTTATAATGCTTGCCGTTGCGTTTATTCTGCTTTATCTTGCCATCGTAAAGGATTTTGAGCCGCTTCTGCTTATTCCCATTTCTTTCGGCTGTATTCTTGTCAATCTGCCGTTGTCAGGCATTATTGACGAGGGCGGTTTTTTGTATTTCATCAAAATAGGACTTGACCACGAAATATATCCGATATTGATTTTTATGGGAATCGGAGCACTGACAGATTTTGGACCTCTGCTTGCCAATCCCGTTACATTCCTGCTTGGCGCAGCGGCACAGCTGGGCGTTTTCGTCGCCTTAGTCTGCGCGGTTAAAATGGGTTTTTCCCTGCCTGCCGCGGCAAGTATAGGAATAATCGGCGGAGCTGACGGGCCTATCGCATTTTACATCTGCCAGCGGCTGTGCCGTGAAATTCTTCCGGCAGTCGCAGTAGCCGCTTACAGCTATATGTCGCTTGTTCCGCTCATTCAGCCGCCGATAATCAGACTTCTCACAACAAAAGAAGACCGCGGAATAAAAATGGAACAGCTGAGACCGGTGTCAAAAACTGAAAAAATTCTGTTTCCGATACTTTCAACGATTGTCTGCGGACTTATTCTGCCTGCGGCAGTACCGCTCATCGGCGTTCTGATGTTCGGCAATCTGCTTCGCGAAAGCGGCGCAACAGAGCGTTTAAGCCGTGCGACACAGAATGAAATTCTGAACGTTACCACAATTTTTCTCGGACTTTCTGTCGGAGCTACAATGCGTGCCGAAGCGTTTCTGCGCGTGGACACGCTGAAAATCATTGCTCTCGGACTTGTCGCGTTTGCTTTCAGCACGGCAGGAGGAGTGCTTTTCGGACAGCTGCTGAAAGTTCTCTCGGGACGCAAAATCAACCCTGTAATAGGCGCGGCAGGTGTTTCTGCAGTTCCCATGGCAGCCAGAGTGTGCCAGAAGGTTGTGCAGGAAGAATACCCCGGCTCTTACGTCCTTATGCATGCAATGGGGCCGAACGTTGCGGGAGTTATAGGAACAACCATAGCCGGAAGCGCTCTGATTACGCTTCTTATGAATTAAACGGAGATGCTGATGGATAAAATTTACGAAATTAACTGCGAAGAAATAAAAAAACTCACAGTATCTCTGCTTTTGAAAGCAAACACCGACCTTTCGCGCGGCATGAAAAGCCTTATGAAAAACGCATACGACAGCGAAAAAATGCCGCTTGCGAAAGAAGTGCTGGGTGACCTGATTAAAAATGCCGAGCTTGCCGCAAAAAAGCAGCTGCCCATGTGTCAGGACTGCGGTCTTGCCGTGATTTTTGCAGAAATCGGACAGGACGTACACGTCACCGGCGGAGATATAACAGACGCTCTGAACGAAGCAGTGCGCGAAGCATACCGCGACGGCGCGCTCCGCAAATCTGTTGACATTGACCCTCTGTTCAGCCGCGAGAACAGCGGCGACAATACTCCGGCAGTGATACATTACAATATTGTGCCGGGAAATTCAGTCAAAATTTCCGTAAGCCCGAAAGGTATGGGCAGCGAAAATATGAGCAGACTTTTTATGCTTAAGCCTGCGGACGGAATTGACGGAGCGCTTAACGCTGTTGTTGAAACAGTTGAAAAAGCGGGCGCTAACCCCTGTCCTCCGATTGTTTTGGGCGTTGGAATCGGCGGAAATTTTGAAACAGCCGCGCTTGCGGCAAAAAAAGCGCTGCTGCTGCCTGAGGGCGAACGCAACGCTGACGCACGCTACGCGGCGCTCGAAGAAGAAATAATAAAACGCTGCAATAAACTCGGAATAGGCGCCTCAGGCTACGGAGGCACGCAGACCGTTCTTGACGCTCACATAATCGCGCTGCCAACGCATATCGCGGGGCTTCCTGTCGCGGTAAATGTCTGCTGCCACGCGCTGCGGCACGCAGAAGGCGTTATAACAGGCAAAGCGACGGAGACTGTCTGCCATGATTAAAGAAATAACACTTCCGCTTACCAACGAAACAGTTGCCGAGCTTAAAGCCGGCGACAAAATAATGCTTTCGGGCGAAATCTACGTTGCGCGCGACGCGGCACACGAGCGGATTGTCAGTATGATAAAAAACGGCAAACAGCCGCCGCTTGAAATAAAAAACGCGGCTGTCTATTACGCCGGCCCCTCTCCGACAAAGCAGGGAGAAATTATAGGAGTAATAGGTCCCACAACAGCAGGCAGAATGGATGCTTACACGCCGTTTCTGCTTGACCGCGGACTTCGCGTTATGATAGGCAAAGGCAAACGCTCTAAAGAAGTAACCGATTCAATCGTCAAAAACAAAGCGGTATATCTCGGAGCTTCCGGCGGCGCTGCTGTGCTTCTTCAAAATTCCGTAGTCGAAGCACAGCTGACAGCATGGGCAGAATTAGGACCGGAAGCTCTGCTGAGGCTTAAAGTGAAAAAAATGCCGCTTGTAGTAGTAATAGACAGCTTTGGCTTCTGCCTGTATGACATCGGACAGGCAGAAGCGCGAAAAATAATGGACGCAGAGGAATAGACAATGGCGCGTAAACAGCCCTTTATATACGCCTCACTCATGTTTTTGAGAAAACTGATGTTTCTGCTTCCGCACAACGCGGCGTGTGCGCTTGGCGGGAAAATCGGCGTGCTTGTCTCGCTGTTCTCCAAAAAACGTGTCAAAGCAGCTGAGACACGCTGCCGAAAAGCGCTTGGCGCTGACGAAAAAGAAGCCCGCGGCATTGTGCGCGCTTCCTACAAACATTTCGGTATTGCCACCGTTGAATTTATGAGACTGCCGATGATGTTTGACAAACTGGAAAGCCTTGTACGCGTTCACGGCGCGGAAAATCTTGACAAAGCCTTTGAATACGGCAAAGGTGTAATCTTTGTTACAGGACACCTCGGCAACTGGGAATATGCCGCGGCGCTTTTCGCAAAACGCGGCTATCCGATAAACGGACTTGTCGCTGAACAGCGTGATGACAGAATCACAGGACTGATTGAGGATATTCGCGTTGCAAGCAAAGTAAAAGTACTCTACAAAAACGGCGACCTCAAAAAAATGATTTCGCTTCTTCGCAAAGGCGAACTGATTGCCGTTCCCATAGACCAGGATGCGCGCGGAAAAGGCATTGTTGCCCCCTTCCTCGGCATTCCGGCAAGCACGCCTGCCGGAGTCGCAAAACTCGCGGACAAATTTGACTGCCGTGTTGTTGCCGGTTTTTGCATAAGAGCGGAAGACGGCATATACGATTTTTACATACTTCCCGCTTTTGAAGAAGCCGGCGGCAGACGTTTCGGCGAAGACGCGGAAAAAACAATGGAAAAATGCAACGACGTTATATCAGAATGGATCAGAAAATATCCGCAGCAGTGGATGTGGCTTTATCCGCGCTGGGAATCAGTTGAACGCGGACAGATTAAACAATGAAATGCGCTGTTGACCCGGGAAAATTCAAGACAGGCTTTGCGCTGGCGGAAAATGACGGAACACTGATATTTTCCGCTGTAATACCGTCTGAAAAACACACTGAATTAGTTGATGCCCTTGAACAAGGCAGCGCGGAATGGTTTTCGGCGTATCTGCGCGAAGGAAACCTTCCGAAAAAACTTGAATTTGACGAACTGCTGACAGGCAGCGGCACAACCTGCAAAGAATTGCTGAAACAGCTGAACGGCAGAGTAAAAACAAAAATTGCGGACGAATACGGCACAACGCTTGAAGGAAGAAAACTATACTGGAAACTTCATCCGCCGAAAGGCATCTGGAAACTTGTGCCGACAACGCTTCGCGTGCCTCCGCGAGACATTGACGACCTTGCTGCATGGGCAATAATACTGAAGAACTTAAAAAAATAAAAACAGCTTTCGCCGTTTTTATTTTTTCTTTTCGGGTTCTTCGAGTTTTTTGAGCACATCCTTGTAACCGTCAGTACCATACTCGACGAACTTTTTCACGCGGCTGATGGTTGCCGTGCTTGCGCCGGTCTGCTGAACGATTTTCGGGTAGGACATCTTTTTGAGCAGCAGACTTGCTACCTGAAGCCTTTGTGCAAAGGCTTCGATTTCAGCGTAGGTTGCCACGTCCTCAAGAAATCTGTATGCTTCGTCTCTCGTCGATATAGCGGCTATGCAGTCGCAGAGCTGATCTGTATATTCATTTTTCCAGTTGGCAGACATTGAAAACACCTCCGTTGCGTTTCGTCTATTATGAATTATTTTATGTAAAAAGTCAATCACATGATAATACGTTAAAGAGTTAGTCCGCAGCCGGTACAGATTTTCGACCAATGACTAACGACAAGAACGCACTTCGCACTTCGCACTTAGCACTTCGCATTTCGCACTTAGCACTTAGCACCTTGCACCTCGTAAAAGCGAAACCAGCCAACAACCAACGACTAATGACTAATGACAAGACCGCACCTCGCACTTCGGAAAAGCGAAATCAGCCAACGACCAACGACTGACGACAAGATCGCACCTCGCACCTCGCACTTAGCACTTCGCATTTCGCACTTAGCACCTTGCACTTAGTTTTAGTACCTTTTCTACCTTTTCTACTCCCGTCTTTCGTATCCCCTGAGTGCTAACAGCTGAATTATGTGTTAAAATAACACGCGTACTTGATTGGAGGAATTTCTGATGGCGAAGAACATAACACCCAAGGAAAGGGATTTTTCACAGTGGTATCTTGATGTAATAAAAGTCGCGGAGCTTGCGGATTACGCGCCTGTGCGCGGCTGCATGGTGGTACGCCCGACAGGCTATTCAATTTGGGAAAACATACAGCAACATTTTGACAAAGCATTCAAAGAAACGGGACATGTCAACGCGCAGTTCCCGATGTTTATCCCGCAGTCCTTCCTGACAAAGGAAGCTGAACACGTGGAAGGCTTTGCGCCTGAATGTGCAGTTGTAACGCACGCCGGCGGAGAAGAGCTTGAAGAGCCGCTTATAGTCCGTCCAACCTCCGAAACGGTTATCGGATATATGTACAGCAAATGGATACAGTCATGGCGCGACCTGCCGCTGTTGATAAACCAATGGTGCAACGTTGTCCGCTGGGAAAAACGCCCGCGCCTTTTCCTACGCACGTCGGAGTTTCTTTGGCAGGAAGGTCATACGGCTCACGCTGCGAAAGGAGAAGCGGTTGAAGAAACGGAACGTATGCTCGGAGTGTACGAGCGCATAATGCGCGAAGATTTGGCGCTTCCTGTTGTCGCCGGAGTCAAGACTGCCGGCGAACGCTTCCCGGGGGCTGACAACACCTACACCTGCGAAGCAATGATGAGCGACACAAAAGCGGTGCAGGCAGGAACAAGCCACTATCTCGGACAAAATTTTGCAAAAGCCTTTGGCATACAGTTTCAGGACAAAAACGGCGAAATGACCTATGCCTACACAACGAGCTGGGGTGTTTCGACGCGACTTATCGGCGCGCTTATAATGACACATTCTGACAACGACGGGCTTGTGCTTCCGCCGCGCGTCGCAGGCGTTAAGGCTGTTATTATGCCTATCTGTACCGACGAAGAAAAAATTAAAAATACCGTAATGCCTAAGGCGCGGGAACTAAAAGACGCGCTTAACAAAGCGCTCGGCGGACTGTATGTAAAAATAGACGAGAACTTCCACATGCGTCCGGGCGACAGATTCTTTTATCACCTGCAAAAAGGCGTTCCTCTCAGACTGGAACTCGGCGAAAGGGAATTTGAGTCGCAGACTGTTAGGGTTGTCAGACGCGATACAGGCGAAAAACTCAGCATTGCGTGGCAGGAAGCGGCTGAAAAAATACCGCAGCTGCTTGAAACAATACAAAACGATATGCTTAAAAAAGCTGAACAGTTCAGGAAAGATCATACATACCAAGCAGCTGACTTTGAAGAATTCAAAAAAATAATCGACAAAAAAGGCGGATTTGTTGAGGCATATTTTGACGGAACGCCTGAAGACGAAAAGGCAATTAAAGAAGCAACAGGCGCGACGCCGCGCTGCTATCCGCTTGACCGTGCGGGCGAAACAGGAAAATGTTTCTATACCGGCAGGGAAGGCGCAAGACTTTGCATCTTCGCAAAAGCATATTAGGCAGTCAGCATATTTAGCACTTAGAAAAACAAAAAAACGTCCCACTGCGGGACGCGAAGCGTCGGCGCAGTGTCCAGTGACGTTACGGGCGAAGCCCGCCAGACCCAAGCCTCTGAGGGGCAAAGCCGCTGGATTCTGCGCTAAATCCTTTGGATTTCCGCAGAAAGACGGTTATAAAAACTAAGTGCCGATTAAATCTTATCAGTCATTGGTTTTATATTTACAGGAGGGTAATACTGCGTGGAAAAACAGAGAGAAAAACTTGGCAGCAGACTGGGCTTTATATTCCTGTCCGCCGGTTGCGCCATAGGACTCGGCAACGTATGGCGTTTTCCGTTTATAACGGGACAGTACGGCGGGGCTGCCTTTGTGCTGGTATATATTTTATTTCTTGCGATTCTCGGACTGCCGATTATGGCAATGGAATTTTCAGTCGGCAGAGCCTCACGGCAGAGCAGCATAAACTCTTTCAAACGACTGGAACCGCAAGGCACAAAATGGCACCTTAACGGAATTATGGGCTTTCTCGGCAACATCGTGCTTATGATGTTCTATACGACAGTAACAGGCTGGATGCTTGCATATTTCTGGTACAGTATCAGCGGAAAACTTTGCCTTCTGACACCTGACGAAATTGAGCAGACTTTCGGGGCGCTTCTCTCCTCGCCCGCATCTTTGATATTCTGGATGCTGCTTGCTGTTCTGCTCGGTACGGCGGTATGTTTTTCGGGACTGCAGAAAGGTGTTGAAAAAATAACAAAAATAATGATGGCGGCGCTTCTTGTGATTGTCCTGTTGCTTGCTCTGCGTTCCGTAACGCTTGACGGCGCTGCGAAAGGGCTCGAATTTTACATGAAGCCGGACTTCGGGAAACTGGCGGAACACGGACTGTGGACAAGCCTATACGCGGCTTTGGGACAGGCATTCTTTACACTCAGCCTCGGAATAGGCTCACTTGCCATATTCGGCAGTTACATCGGCAAAGAACGCTCGCTTACAGGAGAGGCTGCCTGCGTCATCGCGCTTGATACCTTTGTAGCGCTTATGGCAGGTTTCATAATTTTCCCCACCTGTTTTGCCTACGGAGTGGACGCGGGGGCAGGTCCCGGTTTAATTTTTGTATCGCTTCCCGTAATGTTCAACCACATGGCAGGCGGAAGATTTTGGAGTGCGCTTTTCTTCCTGCTTATGAGCTTCGCCGCCATGTCAACAGTCATCGCTGCGTTTGAAACAATACTTGCAAACGCGATAGACACGCGCGGATGGAGCAGACCAAAAGCGGCGCTTGCCACCGGACTGACAACAGCGCTGCTTTCCCTGCCCTGCTGCTTCGGCTTCAACCTTTGGTCAGCCTTTCAGCCGTTCGGCGAAGGAAGCTGCGTGCTTGACCTTGAAGATTTTATCGTCAGCAACAATCTGCTTCCGATCGGCTCTTTGCTCTATCTTTTCTTCTGCACAAGGAAAAACGGCTGGGGCTGGGAGAATTTCATAAAAGAAGTCAACACCGGCAAAGGCATTAAATTCCCTGTCTGCGCGCGCTGGTACGTAACGTATGTCATACCGGTCATAATGACGGTAGTTGTCGTCTGGGGCTATATAGATAAATTTGTGAAATAAAAAAATATGATTGCCGGAAAAAACAAAATAAACAGCGGCTTGAAAATTTTCAGCCGTTGTTTTTTTTTATTTACCTGTGCAAAAATCAAAAGTTTTATCTGGTACAGGAATTGAAAATTAAATGCTGTCTGCCGGATTGTTGTTCCAAGAAAATTTGGATGAAAGAAAGTGTTTTTTATTCATAATTCAAAATTAAAACAAGAGGCGAAAATACAATATCGTCAAAAAATTGTGTAAAAAAAGGAAAATTGCATAAAAAAGGCATAAAAAAACAACAAAAAATTGCGTTAAATATTGAATATAAATCAATAATGTAGTAAAATATACAAGGTGTAATAAAAAAAATTAAACGGAGGCAGTGTGTCCTGAACTAAGATTCTCGGCAGACAGGCAGAAAGCGCAGTTCGTATCTCGCTTTTGGTGTTGTTGTGCCTCTGTTTCTGCGTCAGCAGAGTAGTTGACGTTAGCAATTCAGAATGTAGAATTAAAAATATATAGGGGGTAGTATTATGACAGCAAAACAAAAAATAAAAGCAAAAAACATGGCGCAGACGCAGCCTGCACAGACACGTCCTGCACAGACACAGCAGGGTATTGGCAGAGTCTTTCTTGACGCGGTAATGGCAAATTACCCGAAACACAACGAAGCAAGGCAGCAGCTGGTGGAGTTTGCGCAGAACAAAGATGCGCTCATAGCGGCAGAGCCGGACGAAACAAAACGTCGGCAGATGCTTGAAGAAGGACGCAGAGAATATGCCGAACATGAACGCGAAATAATGACACCGATATTTCAGGAAGTCAGTAATGCAATCGCAGAAGTTGCAAAGGCAAATAATTTCAGCGCGGTTTACAACGTCGGCGCAATCCTCTACGGAGGCACAGACATCACTGATGAAGTGATAAAAGCGCTTAATAAATAAAATTGACCAAATGACCTGAAACTGTAATACACCGTCATTCAAGATATTGCCGAAAAAACAATAAAGCGTTGATGAGGGTGTTCTGGTTGCCGGATTGATACAGGGTGCAGAACAACAAACGCTGCAATAACACAGAATAAAAAACTCAAAACTCAAAAATAGATTTTGGGAGGATGAGGACACAATGAACAAAAAAAATATCCATACAATGCTTAATGTATTGGGGCTTTTGAAAAAGAGCAGGATTGATACATCGCAGATTAAACATACCTCGCGCAAAGCAGCCGCGCTC
>JAZRZG010000001.1:0-7177 GCA_045601305.1 Synergistaceae bacterium | reverse complement strand
TTTCGAGGATTTTGCCAAACAGCTGGCTGTTCATAACCGTAAATACAATAACTTCCCCATGAGACCTCTTGGCTGGAAGTCCCCTAGGGAAGTTTTATCTTCTTACTCTTCTTTGTAACATATGTTTGACAAACCCACAGTGTTTCTTTCCAGATGATATATATTGCCGTCTTCGTCGCCTTCGCTGCGTCCAAGCGGTGTTCTTGTAATATTGTATTTTTGCAGCTCAGGATTAAGCTGTTCCATAAACAAATCCGTGTTTATTCCATTCTGCCTGGCTATGCAGATTACAAGTTTGTTCGTACGATTATCCGCAAGAAGTGCTTTCAGCTTGCCGATGTTTTCGCGAAAAGCTTCTGCAGGGAAAATTGTTAAACTTCTGTAATGCGAGAGATAATACATATCTTTCGGGATAAGGTTAATGTAGAAACACAGACAGTCTGCGTCACTGTACAGCTGCTGAATAAAAAGCTGCTGTTTATATTCCCTGTAAAGGAATCTGCTGTTCCAATCCGTACAAAAATAACTTCCGACTGTAACGCACAAGGCAAGAATAACCGTGAGAACTTTCGCGGCTTTGTCGCTCAGCAAACTGCCGAGTGCAGTAAAAACAGCGGTAGAAACTACACAAAGCACCACCGCAAAAACCGGGTACATATATTTTATGTCTCCGTACACGCCTTCGTTCAAAATCGGTGTCAGTTTTGATACAATCAGGAAGTACAACGCAGCGGCAATCAGCGTCAGTACGTATTTCTTAAGCGGTAACAGCGCACATTTTTCTTTTAATGCAGTTTCGTCTTTTTTTACTAAGCGGATGTACGCAACTGCAAATATAACGGCAAAAGCGAACAGCAGCAGCATTTTCCCAAACAAATCTCCGCTGATTACCTGCCAGTAAGCAGCCAGACGCAGCGGATAGTCAGCCATCGACATGGCATTCGGCATAAATTCAGAAGTCCCGCGTGCACCGTGAAAAATATGCGTATAAATCGCAGGAAATACTGCGCAAGCAGCAAGTCCGCCGCCTATCTGCGCTGCGCTGAATCGCGCCAGTCCCTTAAAATCTCTTGATTTCAAAAGCATTACTCCGAAAACTGAAGAAAGCAGAACTATATAAAAAACGCAATAATAATGTGTAAGCGCACCAAGGAACGTTACAACGGCAATTCTCACGCAAAAACTCCGCGTAATTTCCTGATCTGTCTGCTTTAAGAACAAATAGCTCTGGAGTGTCACAAAAAAAGTCGCCATAACGTACATTCGCAGACAGGCAAAGGAATTCAACATTGCCGAAGAAAACACGAGCATAAGAGAAACGGCTGAAAGTATAAATTTACTGTCTGTAAGCAGTCTGACAAGTTTCCTTGAAACAAACAGTATTCCAAGAGCAAACAACAGATTTATTACTCCGGCAAACCACATGGAAAACGCACCGGGAAAGAAAGAACATATTGTATGTAGCAGCGTATAATAAAGCGGCGGGTGTGTGTCATCAGCCTGATTCTTCCACACGTTCGCGTAATTAAAAGATCCGCCGTGCGGCACGGCATTCACACGCGCAAACGCAGACGAGGCGGGAATATATGGAACACCGGGCATAATTTTCATTCTTGTCTCATTGCCAATGACGTTTTTAGCCAGATAATTCATCTTAACTTCAACTTCGTTGTTATTGGCAAGGCAATAGGACAGAAATTCATCCTGAAAATACGCTATCTTGTGAGACAGCGTAAAAATTATCAGAAACACAAAAACTGCGTAAAGGCATATTACAGATATTCTGCCCTTAAAAATGTTTAGTGTGCCGCTGTTATTAATTTTCATAATTTCACCTGTTTTCGCAATTTGTTTTGTCAATTATATATACCGGTCTGTTCTTTGTTTCCATATAAGTTTTTGCCATGTATTGACCGAGGATTCCTGTACAGAGAAGCTGCACACCGCCGATAGTGAGCAGCACACACATTGTTGATGCCCAGCCCTGTATCGGGTCACCGTAGATCAGCTTGCGCAGTACAACAAACATTATCGCCAAAAATGCCAGCAGACAGAGCAGAAGCCCAAACGCCGTTGCCAGTACAAGCGGAACTGTTGAAAAAGCAATTATCGCGTCAACGGCGTAAAGCATGAGCTTCCAGAACGACCATTTTGTCTCCCCTGCCGTACGCTCTACATTTTCAAATTCCATCCATTTATTTTTAAAACCGACCCAGCAGAAAATTCCTTTGCTGAAACGGTTGTATTCTTTCAAAGAAAGCACCGCGCTGACAAATTTTCTGTTCATAAGCCTGTAATCTCTTGCGCCGTCAACAAGCTCTATTTTGGAAATTTTCGCAATCAGGCGATAAAAACATCTTGCAAAAAAAGAACGTATCGGCGGCTCTCCCTTGCGCGTTACACGCCGCGCGGCGGCAGAATCGTAACCCTCTTTCGCAACAGCTTCATACATACGCGGAAGAAGATACAGCGGATCCTGCAAATCAACGTCCATAACAGCCGTTAAATCGCCGACTGCGTTCTGAAGTCCTGCGTATATCGCTGCTTCCTTGCCGAAATTTCTGGAAAACGAAATATATTTTACTTCCTCATCCTTTTCCGCAAGTTCCTGCATAATCGCAAACGTGGAATCACGCGAACCGTCATCAACAAATATCAGTTCAAACACAACGTCTTTAAAACATTCGGTCGTTTCGCGCATTTTGCAAAATTCGCGATAAAATATGGGGAGACTTTCCTGTTCGTTATAACACGGGACAACAACAGATATTCTCAATATCTCTCCACCCCCAGCTTAAAATATTTTACCATATCGTTAGGCAGCGGCGCAACGAAAACAGCTCCTGCAAGGCTGCCCAGTCGGTCATCATTCGGAAAGACGACCCTGTACGCGTGAAGCAGCATTCTTGCCGATCTTATCCCTGCACTGCCGCCGTATTTTCTGTCACCAAGCACAGGATAACCCGCAGCCGAAAAATGTACGCGTATCTGGTGCGTGCGCCCAGTTACAAGACGCACTTCGGCGCAGCTTAAACCGTTCCCGCCGCCAAGCCTTTTGTAAAGCGTCAGAGCGGACTGCCCCCTATCGTCAACTTTTACGGTATTTGTATCAGGGTCTTTCAGCAGCGGAAAATCAAATCTTCCCTGCTCCGGCAAATCCCCCTCAACAACGGTACGGTAAATCTTTTCAATTTTTCTTTCGCGTATCAGTTCTGAAAGCAGCCGTTGAAATTTGCCGCTCAAAGCCGCTATGACAATACCTGACGTGTTTCTGTCAAGCCGCTGAACGGTTGACAGACGAAAACCGGCGCTCTGCCGGTCAAGTTCAGAAACAATCCGTGTATAAACAGAGTCCTCTCCCTTAACGTCAGGCTGCGTCAAAAGCCCTGCAGGCTTGTTGACAATCCATACATTTTCATCGCGGTAAACCGTATCAAGCCGCGGGTAATTTTTTTTGCCTTCCTGCGCCTGTTCTGTCGCTTGTCTGTCAAAATCATCGTTCCACGGCAGCTGAAGAAACTGTCCCGCCTTCACCCTTGTATCAGGCGACGCTTTTTTCGCGTCAAGCCTGACATCGCCCTTGCGAATCGCTTTCATTATCGCAGAGAGCGGCACCTGCGGAAACATTGACCGCAGCAGACGGTCAATTCTTCTGTCCTCCTGATCTTCCGTGACGTGAAACTCTTTGCTCATTTTTTCGTTAATCGATATTCAATGTGTGATGAGCGTTTCCTCTATATTTTCCAAAACCGTCTCTGCGTCGCGTTGTTCCAGTTGGATATTTCTTCGTTTTCTTTCATATCCTTAACTGAATCGTGCCAGCAGAACATTCTGAAATCCAATTCATCAGCGGCAGAAACTATCATTGCCTCGGCAGTTTCAGGAACAACAGGCGAGCCATACTCACGCAGCCCGTGGTGGCTGATTATTATATGCGCAAGCTGCAGTTTCAGCTTTTCGTCAAGCGGATATTTTCCGCACAGCTTTTCAAACATCGTATAACCGAGCGCTACATGGTCTATAACCGCACCCTCAAGCGTAATCTCAGGCATAGTGTTCATTTTGTACGCGCGGAGTTTTCCGATATCATGCAGCAAAGCGCCGGCAACAGCCATGTCAACGTCAACGTCATAACCTGACCGAGCAAGCGCCTCCGCCTGCCCCTTCGCGCAATCTGCCACAGAAACAGAATGTTCGGCAAGACCGTTTGCGTAGGCATGGTGATTTGAAACAGCCGCAGGCCAGCTAAAAAACTCGGACAACATTTCATCGGCATACAGCGCATACAGAAAATTCTTTATTTCCTCCCTGCAACCGCCGACAAGCGCTTCAAAACGCGCCTTAAGTTTTTCGCTTGAGACAGGAGATTTCGGCATATATTCCGCCGGAGCAAAACTTTTTTGATTGAGCAGCGTTATCTTGTTGAAATTGTACTGCGGCTGCCCCTTGTATTCCGCAACCTTACCGTCTATGCCGACTGTGCAGCCCGTTATGCTGTCAATCTTTTCCTCAGAAAGTTTTTCCGCCGGCATAGTGAGATCGCAGTTGTCAGGCGAACGGTCAAACCACATCGCGTCAGACCAGATTTTTGCCTCAACACCGCCGAAACTGTCAATAGCAGTCATTTCATAATATCTGCGCCCGTTTTTGTCCGTGCGGGAAGTAAGATTTTTTACCACAAGTATTGCTTTGAACAGCTCACCCGTTTTGAGCTTCTTTATTTCGGGACTCGTAAGCAGCGACATATAACATTCCTCCGTGAATTTATTTACGCTTATATTTTAACACACAGACAAAAATCCGCACGATAAGTTATAATAAATGCAGATTAAATTTCGGAGACAGAAATGAACGACATCATCACGGCTTTGGCAACAGCATACGGAGAAAGCGGAATAGCAATCGTCAGACTTTCCGGAGAAGGTTCGGCTGCGCTTGCGGAACAGCTGCTTCGCGGCAGAAAAAAACTCTCGGAATATCCTCCGCGCACCATGCGGCTGTTCACCCTCTGCGAAAACGGCGAGGCATTTGACGAAGCTCTTGCCGTGCGTTTTGAAAAAGGCTCAAGCTACACCGGCGAAGAAAGCGTTGAACTACAGTGTCACGGCGGACTGCTTCCAGCGCATAAATGTATGGAAGCGCTATGCAAAAACGGCGCGAGGATTGCTCAGCCCGGGGAATTTACAAAACGCGCGTTCCTGAACGGCAGACTTGACCTGTCACAGGCGGAAGCTGTCCTCGGCATAATAAAAGCAAAAAGCAGCGAGGCGCTTGCAGCCTCAGAAAGAACGCTGCAGGGGAAATTTACAGGCGAAATCAGGCAGTTTCTCGAAAAACTCACAACCCTTGCGGCACAGCTTGAAGTTGACATGGATTTTCCCGAAGATGACACAGGACTTCAATCACAGGAAGAATTTGCCGCGCAGATAAACAACGTGCTTGCGCAGGGAGAAAAAATCGCTTCACGCTGCCGCGCCGGAATGCTGCTGCGCGAAGGCATACGCGTTGCAATAGTCGGCAAGCCCAACGTCGGCAAATCCTCGCTGCTCAACGCGCTTCTCAAAGAAGAACGCGCAATAGTCACAGAAATTCCGGGAACAACACGCGATAAAATTGAAGAACAGTTTATCCATAACGGCATAACAATTCGTATAACAGACACTGCCGGCATACGAAATACGGACGATAAAATAGAAGCCATCGGCATACAGACAGCAATAAAAGCAATGAACGAGTCTGACCTTGCCGTGTGGCTGATAGATTCAAACGACAGTTTCACCGAAGAAGACAAGAAAATCGGCGCGACGCTTCATGACCGAAAACATATCACCGTCTTCAGCAAATGCGACCTGCCGCAAAACGTTTCAGAAAAACTTTTTAACGATGAAGAAATAATTAAAATCTCCGCCGCAAAAAATATCGGCATAGAAGAACTCAAAGACAAAATCATCTCTCTTGTCTCAGACGGCGCCATACTTTCTGGCAGTTACGGCGTATCTTCCCGACAGCTTGAATGTATCAGCCTTGCGCTTGATGCGCTGCACAGCGCACAAAACGCAATTATGGCAGGGCTTGGCGAAGACGTAACAGCAAACAGTGTTGAAGAAGCCAGACACCAAATAGCGGCGCTCCTTGGTTTAGACCCTGCCGAAAAACTGCTCGACAAAGTTTTCTCCGATTTTTGCGTAGGAAAATAACACACAACGGCTTGGATATCTCCAAGCCGTGTACATACCGGAATACGTCAACATCTGTATAGAATGATTTCTTAATTCTTCATGCTGACTGCCGGTCGATGACAGTCTTGCTTTTACTAAGCGCTGACAGCTATTTCACAAATTTGTCTATGTAGCCCCAGAGAATAACCACCGTCATTATGACGGGTATTATGTATGTCACGTACCAGCGGACGCAGACAGGGAATTTAATGCCTTTGCCGGTGTTGACTTCTTTTATAAAGTTATCCCAGCCCCAGCCGTTTTTTCTCGTGCAGAAGAAAAGATAGAACAAAGAACCTATCGGCAGCAGGTTGTTGCTGACTATAAAATCTTCAAGGTCAAGCACGGAGCTTCCTTCGCCAAGCGGCTGAAAGGCTGACCAAAGGTTAAAGCCAAAGCAGCAGGGCAGGGAAAGCAGCGCTGTTGTCAGTCCGGTGGCAAGCGACGCCTTCTGCCTGCTCCATCCGCGCGTGTCTATCGCGTTTGCAAGTATTGTTTCAAACACGGCGATTACTGTTGACATAGCGGCGAAGCTCATAAGCAGAAAGAAAAGCGCGCTCCAAAATCTTCCGCCTGCCATGTGGTTGAACATTACGGGAAGCGATACAAAAATCAGTCCTGGACCTGCCCCCGCGTCCACTCCGTAGGCAAAGCAGGAGGGAAAGATTATAAAACCTGCCATAAGAGCGACAAAGGTGTCAAGCGCGATAACGCAGGCGGCTTCTCCCGTGAGCGAGCGTTCTTTGCCGATGTAACTGCCGAATATGGCAAGCGCGCCTATTCCGAGACTCAGCGTAAAGAACGCCTGTCCCAAAGCCGCGTATAGGCTTGTCCACAGTCCGTGTTCCACCAACTTCCCGAAATCCGGCTTCATGTAAAATTCAAGCCCTTTCGCAGCGCCGTCAAGCGTTACGGAACGCAGAGCAAGCAACAGGACAAGCACAAGAAGCATCACCATC